>JAXHTF010000081.1 GCA_034211275.1 Acidobacteriota bacterium | reverse complement strand
CCGACGTCTCGAAGAGCTGGGTTTCGAAGAGACGGATCGCCTCCGGGCTGGGGAGTGGATCGCCTTGCGGTGCCGCTACCGGCGCCGGGCCGAGACCGAGTCCGGCGGTGCCAGCTCCGACGGGCCGGGAGAGAAAACCTGGTGATCACCCTGGTGGTTCCTCCCGGGGAGCTGACTCGGCAGTCTTTGGAGGTAGCCGGCGACAGCTACCGGCATCTCTTCCGTTCTCGCCGTCTGGCCCGCGGTGCCGAGCTGCGGTTGGTGGATGGCGAGGGGCAAGCCCGCAGCGGCGAGGTGGTGGAGATCGGGCGACGGAGCGCTCGGGTCGAGCTCGGCCCGGATCTGCCCGCCCGGGATCCTCGCCGCCGGGTGCGGCTGCTGGTCGCGCCGCCGCGATCTACCCGGGCGTCGTGGCTGGTGGAGAAAGCCACGGAGCTGGGGGTGGCGGAGATTTTTTGGCTCAATGCCGAGCGGAGCCCGCGGGAGATGGGAGACGGCGGGCTGGAACGACTGCGGCGGGTGGCGGTGGCGGCGCTGGAACAATGTCACGGAGCGCGGCTCCCCCAGCTCGCCGGCCCATTTGCCTTGGACCGATTGGGGTCCCTCCTGGAGGGTTGCCCCCATCGCTTTTACCTGCATCCGGAAGCCTCTTCCCAGGGGCTGCCGAGAATGCCCGAAGCTACTGACGCCGCCGCCTTCGCCATTGGACCGGAAGGCGGCTGGACCGACGCCGAGACGGCTGCTTTGGAGGCCGCGGGGTGTCTTCCCCGGGGTCTCGGAGAGCGGGTTTTGCGAGTCGAAACCGCGGCCGTCGCGGTGGCTTCTCTGGCCTTGTTACAACTAGATTGAGCGGCTCCCGGTGGAGCCTGCTGTGCGTTGACACCCCAATTCTCAGGGGCTACCATCGAGTACGTTCCTGACTTGTCTGAAAGGAGTTGATCCAATGCCCAAGAACGATCCCTTCTCCAGTGTTCGTTGGATTTGGATGAATGGTGAGATGGTGGAGTACGAGAAGGCAACCGTGCATGTGTTGAGCCACGGTCTGCACTACGGCTCCGGCGTTTTCGAGGGCATTCGCTGCTACGACACCCCCGACGGCCCGGCCATTTTCCGCCTGCCGGAGCATCTGCGCCGCCTCCAGGCTTCCGCCAAGATCTACCGTTCCGAGATTCCTTTCTCCCTCGAAGACCTCACCGAGGCTACCTTCCAGACCATCGCTGCCAACGAGTACAACGGCTGCTACATTCGGCCCATCGTCTACCGAGGCCTGGGGACCCTGGGGGTCTACCCGGGGAATTGCCCGGTGGATGTGGCCATCGCCGTCTGGCCCTGGGGCGCTTACCTCGGCGAGGAGGCTCTGACCAACGGTGTCGACGTCTGCGTCTCCAGCTGGCGCCGCGCCGCCGGCAGCACCTTCCCGTCGCTGGCCAAGGCTACCGGCAACTATCTGAGCTCGCAGCTGATCAAGATGGAGGCGATGGCCAACGGCTTCACCGAGGGCATCGCTCTCGGCGTCGACGGCAACGTCAGCGAAGGTTCCGGTGAGAATCTCTTCCTGGTGATGAACGGTGAGCTCTACACGCCGCCGCTGGCGGCTTCGGTACTGCCGGGCATCACCCGCGACTCCATTTTCCAGCTGGCTCAGGATCTGGGCTTCGAGGTCAAGGAGCGAGTGATTCCTCGGGAGATGCTCTACACCTGCGACGAGCTCTTCTTCTGCGGCACCGCTGCGGAGGTGACGCCGATCCGCTCGGTGGACCACATCACGGTGGGAACCGGCCGTCCGGGGCCCATTACCCAGCGTCTGTCGGAAGAGTATTTGGGCGTCGCCACCGGCCGGGTGGAGGATCGCCACGGTTGGCTCCATCGGGTGCCCGCCGGAGCGGCGGTCTGAGCCGTCCCTCGACGGAACGCTCCCGCTGAGGAGCCGCTCCGGTTCGTCATCGGACCGGGAGGAGGAAGAAAATGAACATCAACGATCTGCTCAAGATCGCCATCGAGCGCAAGGCATCGGATGTCCACCTGAAGGTGGGCAGTCACCCGGTTTGCCGCATCGACGGCGACCTCCTCCCGCTCTCGGATATGAAGCGGCTGATGCAGGAGGACACCATCCAGATGGCGTTCTCCATGATGAACGCGCGGCAGAAGCAGCGCTTCAAGGAAGAGTACGAGATCGACATCGCCTATTCGGTGCCCGGTCTCGGTCGCTTCCGTGTCAACGTCTTCCAGCAGCGCGGCGCCGTCGGGCTGGTGCTGCGCGTCATCCCGGCGCGCATTCTGACCATCCGCGAGCTGATGCTGCCGCCGGTGCTGGAGCGCATCTGCGAAGAACGCCGAGGCTTGGTGCTGTGCACCGGGACCACCGGTTCCGGCAAGTCCACCACCCTGGCGTCGATGATCGACTACATCAACGCCGGCCGCAGCGAGCACATCATCACCGTCGAGGATCCCATCGAGTTCCTGCACCGGGACAAGAAGTCGCTGGTGAATCAGCGCGAGATCGACGTCGACACCCGCGGCTTCGCCGGCGCTCTACGCGCCGCCCTGCGCCAGGACCCGGACGTCATCCTGGTCGGTGAGATGCGCGATTACGAGACCATCGAGACCGCTCTGCTGGCAGCGGAAACCGGTCACTTGGTGTTCTCCACCCTGCACACCCTGGACGCCACGGAAACGGTCAACCGCATCATTTCCGTCTTCCCGCCCCACCACCAGAAGCAGATCCGCATCCAGCTGGGGCAGGTGCTCAAGGCGGTGATCTCTCTGCGCCTGGTGCCGCGGGCGGACGGCATCGGCCGTGTGCCGGGCACCGAAGTGATGATCTCCACGCCGTATATTCGCGAGTGCATCGAGGCCAAGGAAAAGACCAAGTTCATCCGCGAGCAAATCGCCCTGGGCACCAGCCAATACGGCATGCAGACTTTCGACCAGTCGCTCTACATGCTCTACAAGAGCGGCCTCATCACCCTTGAAGAGGCCCTGCGCCGGGCCACCAACCCGGACGAGTTCCGCCTCAAGGTGGAGGGCGTGCAGTTCACCGCCGACGTGGCCCGGGAGGAGATGGAGTCGTCGTTGGAGATAGGGCACGACAACGATTTGATGGGTTCGGATACGTTCGAATTAGAGACTTGATCCGCCGTCCATCGCACATCCCCTCGCTGCGCGCTCGTCGACTCATCTCGTACGGCGTACGGTCTGTACGTCTTCGCGCTTCGCTCCTGCGCTGCGACGATCTGGTGCACGCTGAGCGGCGGCAAGGTCGTCCATCGCACATCCCCTCGCTGCGCGCTCGTCCCCCTTTCCTCGAAGCTGAGGTTCCGTCGTGGCTGATCCCTGCACTGAGAGAGCCCTGAAACTGCTCACCCGGCGGCCGCATTTTCGCCGGGAGCTGGAGCAGAAGCTTGGCGCCAAAGGCTTCGAGCCGGAGGCGGTGGAGGCGACGGTGGCGCGGATGGTGGAGTTGCGGTACCTCGACGAGGAGTCGGCGGTGCGTAGCTTCGTCGAGCAGAAACTACGGCGGGGGCCCGTGGGGCGGCGGCGATTGGAAGCGGATCTGGGGCGCCGGGGGGCGGACCAGGAGGTGGCGCGGGCGGTGCTCGACGAGATTCTCGCCGAGGACGATCGGGAGGCAGCTCTGGAGGCTGGCCGCCGCTACACCCGCGGGCGGCGTCGCGACAAAGCCTCCGTGGCCCGCCATCTGGAGCGCAAGGGCTTTTCTCCCCGTGCTATCTTTTCCGCTCTCGATGCGCTGAACTCCGACTTGCGCGGTGATGATCCGGCCGTCGAGCGCTGAGATTTATCCGCCCACACCTTTCCTGCCTAGGTTGCTTACGCCGCTTCTGTGATTCGGGTAGGGCCTGGGAATGGGGCGCAGGAACTGGCCGCGAGCCTTGCCGATAGAGGATTCCTTCATGAAGAGCCGTGAAATTCGTCAAAGCTTCCTCGACTATTTTGCCCAGCGTGATCACCGGGTCTTCCCCAGCGCTCCGCTGGTGCCCCACGGGGACGCCACCCTGCTGTTCACCAACGCCGGCATGGTTCCGTTCAAGAATGTTTTCTTGGGGGCCGAGGCAGCGGAGGCGCCGCGAGCGGCGAGCTCGCAGAAATGTCTGCGGGTCTCGGGGAAGCACAACGATCTGGAGAATGTGGGCCCCAGCCGCCGCCACCACACCTTCTTCGAGATGTTGGGCAACTTCTCCTTCGGCGACTATTTCAAGGAGGAGGCCATCGCCTTCGCCTGGGAGTTGGTGACGGGGGTTTGGCAGCTTCCGAAGGAACACCTCTTCGCCACCGTCTTCGAGACCGACGACGAGGCCCATGACCTCTGGGGGCGGATTTCCGACCTGCCGCCGGAGCGCATTCTGCGCTGTGGCGCCAAGGACAATTTCTGGTCCATGGGGGAAGTAGGCCCCTGCGGGCCGTGCAGCGAGATTTTTGTCGACACCGATCCCGACAAGCCGCTGGTGGACTGGCAGGAGGGAGACGCTTCCGGCCGTTATCTGGAGATCTGGAATCTGGTCTTCATGGAGAGCGAGCGCCGGGAGGACGGCAGCCTGACGCCGCTGCCCAACCCTTCCATCGACACCGGCGCCGGGTTGGAGCGCCTGGCTTCGGTGCTCCAGAGGGTGGGCTCGAATTACGAGACGGATCTCTTCCGGCCGGTGCTGGAGGCTGCCGCCACCCTTGCCGGTACCTCCTACGGGGCTCGCTTCGAAGGCGCGGGTAGCGCCCCCGACACCTCGCTGCGAGTGATCGCCGACCATCTGCGGGCGGTGACTTTCCTGCTTGCCGACGGCGTCATTCCGGGCAACGAGGGGCGAGGCTACGTGCTGCGGCGGATTCTGCGCCGAGCGCTGCGCCACGGTCTTCGACTGGGGCTGGAGGAGCCCTTCCTGCACCGCCTGGTGCCGGTGGTGGAGGAGACCCTGGGGGGCGCCTACGACGAGCTCGCCGCCACTCAGGAGGCCACCGTCGCCACGGTGCGGGCGGAAGAAGAAAAGTTCCTCGGTACCGTCGCCTCCGGCGCCCGCCAGCTGCAGGAGGAGATCGAAGCGGCGCGGGAACAGGGACTGGCTCAGCTTTCCGGCGCCCAGGTCTTCCAGCTCTACGACACCCACGGCATGCCCTTGGAGGTGATCGAGGAGATCGCCGAGGAAGAACGCTTCACCGTCGACCGTCAGGGCTTCGAGGAAGAGCTTGAGCAGCAGCGCAAACGCTCCCGGGCAGCCACCGGCGAAGGGCAGCGGCGGCTGCAGCAGCTGCAGCAGGTGCTCACCGGTAGCCAGGAGGGGGGCGGCGAGGAAGTGACCGCGACGGCCTTCGACGGCTATGGATGTACCGAGCTGGACCAGGCGAAAGTTCTACGTCTGGCCCGGCTGACCGCCGACCAGGCGGTGGCGGCCACGGCTCTGTCTGGGAAAGAAGGCGACGCCACTGAAGGAGCGGTGGTGCTGGATCGCACGGTCTTCTACGCCGAAGGTGGTGGGCAGGTCGGTGACGTCGGGGAGCTTCGGTGGGACGGAGGCCGCGCCCGGGTCACGGACACGCGCAAGAACAACTCCGGGGTCATCTTCCATCTGGTGACGGTGCTGGAGGGGCAGCTGCAAGCAGGCCAGCAGGTTTCGCTGCACGTGGACTCCCCGCGCCGTCACAGTGTCGAGCGCAACCACACCGCCACCCACCTGCTGCACGCGGCGCTCCGCGAGGTCCTCGGCACTTCCGTGCGCCAGGCAGGCTCGCTGGTGGCGCCGGACCGCCTGCGCTTCGATTTCACCTATCCGCGCCCGGTGAGCGACGAAGAGCGCCGGCGCATCGAGGACTTGGTCAACCATTGGGTGCTGGAGGCCCAGCCCACGCGCATCGAGGAGCAGAGCTACCAGGAAGCGGTAGCGGCGGGGGCCATGGCTCTCTTCGGCGAGAAATATGGCGACGTGGTGCGCACGGTGGCGGTGCCCGGGGAGGGGCTTCGGAGCCTCGAGCTGTGTGGCGGCTGCCACGTGGCCAACACCGGCGCCATCGGCCCCTTCTTGATCACCGCCGAACAGGGTATCGCCTCCGGCGTTCGGCGCATCGAAGCAGTGACCGGTGCCGGCGCTCTGGAACGGGTGCGTGAGCAGGGGGCGGTGCTGGCGTCGGTGGAGGAAGCCTTGGGGGCGCCGGCGGCGGAGATTCCGGCGCGGGTCGAGACGTTGCGGGCGCAGCTCAAGGAGCGGGACGCGGAGCTGGCCAAAATGCGCCTCCAGCTGGTCTCCGGTGCTGGTGCCGGCGGCGGTGGCGCAGAGGAGGTCGCAGGGGTGGCGGTGAACCTTCAGGAGGTCCCCTTCGCGCCGGTGCCGGAGCTACGGAACATGGCCGATTCGCTGCGTTCCAAGCAGGGAAGCGGAGTGGTGGTGCTGGGGGCCGCCCAGCCCGGGAAGGTGATGCTCTTGGCGGCGGTGAGCGAGGACCTGGTGGGGCGCGTCCACGCCGGCAAGGTGGTGAAGGCGGCAGCCCAAGTGGTGGGGGGGGGCGGAGGTGGCCGCCCGGACTTTGCCCAGGCCGGCGGCAAGGATGCGGACAAGCTCCCGGAGGCCCTGGATGCGGCCCGGGAAGAGATTCGTCAGCAGCTGGAAGTGGGGGATTGACCCAGCTTTCGCGGCGGAGCTGGTACACTCCTAGGCCTTATGGTGCGCAACCTGCTTTGCACGCTGCTGGCGGTCTCTCTGCTGCCTCTGGCATTGCCCTCGGCGGCAACGGCAGAAGTGAAGGTGCGCATCGGTGAAGACGGTGTGCCGTTCATCTACAACGAGACATCTTCCCAGCGCAGCCGACGGCTGGCGGTACGGCTGTTGCCGGTGCCGGATGCGCGGTTGGCGCGGGCCATCGAGCGCTACGCTACGGATCACCGGCTGAGCCAGCGGCTGGTCCAGGCGGTGGTGCAGGTGGAGTCCGGATACAATCCGCGGGCGCTCTCCCACAAGGGCGCCCAGGGGCTGATGCAGCTGATGCCCGAGACGGCTCGGGAGCTGGCAGTGGAAGACGCCTTCGATCCGGAAGAGAACCTGCGCGGCGGGACCCTCTACCTGCGACGGATGCTCGACCGATTTGGCGATTTACAGCTGGCTCTGGCAGCCTACAATGCAGGTCCGACGGCGGTGCAGCGCCACGGCGGCGTGCCGCCCTACACCGAGACCCTCAACTATGTCCGGCGGGTGCTGGCCCTGTACTCGGGGGAGGACGAAGCGGTCCAGATTTTGGGGGCGCGGCCGCCAGGGGTGCCGGGCCCCAAGATCTACGTGGTGGAGGGAGAGGGTAACCAGCTGATCTTCACCACCAGTCCGCCGGGACAGAAACCCTGAAGGCCGTCCTGGGGGCCTCGCCTCGAAAACTCTTGCCGCCTCGACCGGCGGCGCACTCCTCCAACCTACCCCTCCCGCTCCAAAGCTCGAGATGATCAATCTTCCGAATCTGCTGACTCTGCTCCGCATCCTGTTGGTGCCCATCCTGGTGGTGGTGCTGCTGACCAAGTTCCCCGAGAAAGAATTCGTGGGATTGGGACTCTTCCTATTGGCGGCCCTCACCGACTTTTTGGACGGCTTCTTGGCCCGCCGCAACCGTCAGGTCACCCGCCTGGGCAAGCTACTGGATCCGGCGGCGGACAAGATGTTGACCTCCGCCGCCTTCATCTCGCTGGTGGAGATGAATCCGGAAGCGACGCCGGCGTGGATCGTCGTGACCATCATCAGCCGCGAGTTCGCCGTCGGCGCTCTGCGCAGCTTCGCGGCCTCGGAGCAGATGGTGATTCCAGCGAGCATGTTGGGCAAGGTCAAGACGGTGACCCAGATCGCCGCCATCGCTCTGCTCATCGTCTACAACAAGCTCGGTGAATTCCAACACTTGGCGCCGATCTTCCTCTGGCTGGCGCTGATCATCAGCCTGTACTCGGGTATCGACTACTTCGCCCGCTTTCGGCGCTTCGTGTGGAACGCAGGGAACCGCCCTCCCCAGACCTCCGCCTGAGATGCGTCGACTGACCTTGTTGCGTTGGCTGGCCCAGCTGGCCAACAACCACTATCGGGTGATCTTCGTCGCCTTCGGCGTCGCGGCGGTGCTGGCGGTGGTGTCGGCGTCCCGTATCCGCTTCGACACCGACGTCCTCAATCTGCTGCCCCAGGAGGATCCGGTGCTCTCGACCTTTCGAGAGACGCTGGAAGAGTTCGGTTCCTTCGAGAACCTGCTCGTCGGCGTGCGCATCCCCGAGGGAGCGCCGGTAGACGCCTACAAGGATTACGCCGAACGGTTGGCACGGGAGCTACAGCAGGTAGACGCCCTGACCAGCGTGGAGTACCGCATCGAGCAGCCCCAGGAGTTGGTGCGGCAGTTCCTCCCGGGGGCCGTCCTCTTCCTGGACGATGCCGGGCGCCAGCAGCTCGGTGCGCGGCTGGAAGAAGAGGGCATTCGGCGGCGGGTGCAGGAGCTCCGCCGCCAGCTGGGAACGCCCCAGGCGCTGGCGGCCAAGGACCTGCTCAAGCTCGACCCGCTGGGAATCGCTTCGATCCTGCTGGACGAGGTGGAGAGCACCCGCGGCAACCTGCAGGTGGATTGGACCAGCGGCTTCTATCTCAGCCGGGATCAACGCATGCTGCTGATCCTCGCCAAACCCGCGCACCGCCCCCAGGACCTGAAGAAGAACCGGGCCATGATGGCGGTGATCGAGGAGCGGTCCCAGAGCGTTGGTGAGGAGTGGGCCGAGGCTACCGGGGAACCGGTGCCGGAGATGGTCTACGGCGGCTCTTATCTCACCGCTCTGGACGACGACCGTTTCCTGCAGAGCGACATGATTCGCAACGTCACCAGCTCTCTGCTGGGAGTCATGCTGCTCTTCTATATTGCGTTTCGCCGGCCCAGCGCACTGCTCTACGCCATGCTGCCGTTGGGTACCGGGCTGGTGCTGACCTTTGGTTTCGCCGGCGCCACGGTGGGTGCCCTGAGCCATGCCACCAGCGGTGTGGCGGCCTTGCTCATCGGCTTGGGGATCGATTTCGTCATCGTGTCCTACGGCCGATATGTGGAGGAACGGCGCCGTGGCCGGGAGCCGGCGGAAGCGCTGGCGGAGATGTCCGGGTCTTCGGGGCGGGCGGTGGTGGTGGGCGCCCTGACCACCGCCGCGACCTTCGGAGCCTTCCTGCTGACAGATTTCCCCGGCCTGCGGCAGATGGGCCTGCTAACCGGTACCGGGATCGTCTTTTGCATGTTGGCGGTGCTGCTGCTGCTGCCGGCACTGCTGGCGTGGAGTGAGCACCGCCACCGCCGACGCCGGAGCGTCCCCAACCTCTACCTCCACAGCTTCGGCACCGACCGGGTGGTGGGGCTCTCGTTGCGTCATCCTCGGACGGTGCTGGCCCTGGGGCTAGTGATCACGGCTCTCACCGCCTGGTGGGTGCGGGGGCTGGAGTTCGAGGAAAGCATGACCACCATGCGCCCCCAGGGGAACCGTGGCCTCGAAGGGGCGGAGGAGGTGGCGGAGCATTTCGGCTCTGGCTTCGACTTCACCATGTTGGTTTTGGAGGCGCCGACCAGCGAGGAGGCGCTGGCCTTCACGGCCCGGGCGGCTCAGGGAGCGGAAGAGCTGGTGGCCGGCGGCGAGCTGCAAGGGTTTCGAGCGGTGACTTCGGTGATTCCACCGCCGGAGCGACAGCGCCGGTCGTTGGATTGGCTCGCGGAACAGCGGTCCCGGGGCATCGGCGGCGAGTCGGTGGCGGCGACCTTCCGCCAGGCGGCGGCGGAAGAAGGCATCCGCGCCGAGGCCTTCGAGGAGGGCTTGGAGCTGCTGGCGCGGGCGCTGGAGCGAGACCGGCCGATCACGGTGGAGGAGATCGGTGAGTCGGCGCAGGGCCAGCGATTGCTCGGGCAGTACATGCGGCGGACCGAGGACGGCTGGAAGAGCATCGTGCGGGTCTTTCCGCCGGACAACCGCTGGCGCCGGGAGCCTCCGCCGTCGGTAGTGGGATTGGCGGAGGAGTTGGGTCCGGGGGCCGCGGTGGCGGGTACCAACGTGGTCAACCAGCGAGTGCGGCAACTGGTGCTCCGGGACGCCTATATCGCCGGGATCGCGGGCTTCGTGCTGGTGGCTTTCCTGATCTTCCTGGACTTCCGTAGGGTGGGTTTCACGGTGTTGAGCCTGACGCCGCTGGCGGTGGGGATCCTGTGGATGCTGGGAATCATGGCAGCGGTGGGGCTGGACGCGAATTTCATGAACATCTTCGTCAGCACGATGATCATCGGCATCGGCGTGGACTACGGTCTGCACATGATCCACCGCTACCGGGAGATCCGGCGCCGGGCGGACCGCAATCTGGAAGAAGGGCTGCAGGAAACGGCGAAGGCGATCACCGCCGCTGCGCTCTCGACCATCGTGGGTTTCGGGTCGTTCTCCCTCTCTCACTACCCAGGGCTGCGGACGACGGGCTATGTGGCGGTACTGGGGGCGCTGACCACGGCGGTGGTGGCGATTACGGTGGTGCCGGCGCTGCTGGCGGTGTTGGAGCGGCGGAAATAGGCCTTTCCTGAGACACCCTACCCGAATCACACGGATGCCCGAGCCCCTCTGCTCGGAACACCCTACCCGAATCACAGATCTGAAAAGGCCCCGGCAACAAGGCTGTCGCCGGGGGCTCTTTGTGAAGGCAGTTCTCGAGGTCGTGGTCTACTCCGAGATGGGCTCCTCACAGGGAACGATCAGGCAATCGCCACACGTGGGATCCGAGTTGGATTTGATGTAGATCGTCCTCGTTCGCCAGGAGCTCGATCCGCAGTTGTTGTAGGCGCGGACTCGGAGCGTGTAGTAACCCTGCGGATAGACCGGAACCAGCGAGGTTTGAGGGCTTGAGGTGTTTCTGGCCCAACTCGTTCCGACCAATTCCCATCGATAGGAGTCGGCGCCGGTGGAGGCGCTGGCAGAGTAGAAGCCGACGGCTCCAGGGCAGAGCGAGCTCGGGCCGACGATGCTCCCCGGTGTCGTCGGTGGAGAGGTGCAGGAAGGGCAAACCGCGTTGCTCGGCAGACTGGAGCCTAGGTCGCTGATGATATTCGGCGTCCGGGTGCCCCGGTTCTCGCAGTAGGCGCAGTGATGCAGGGAAACGACGCAGTGGTCGGCGGTGGCGATGACCGGCGAGCCGGAGCTGCCGCCTCGGGTGTCGCAGAAGTAGCCGATGTCGTTGACGCTGCCGCCGGTGCAGGCGGGCTCGGACAGGCTGTCGATCTCACAATAGCCCAACGGATTGGACGAGTGGGTCGAGTCGATGGAGATGCGCTTGCCCCAGGCGCCGGGGTGACCGGGGATGTAGATGCGCTCGTTGAGGTTGGGCAGGCTATTCCTCATCTGGAGGTAGCCGTAGGTGCCGGTGGGGTTGGTGGGCAGCCGGACCAGTGTGTAGTCGAGGCCGACGTCGGTCTTGATGAAGGTGGCGCTTGTGGCGACGACGGTGCCCGGGCATGCGCCGAAGCTCTCGCAGAAAGTGCTGCAGGAGCCTTCAGCCATGAACTCGTAGTCGGTGTTGAGGGCGTCGGAGGAGTTGCCGATGCAGTGATTGTTGGTCACTAGATGACCCTGGCTACCCACCAACCAGCCGGTGCAGCCGCCAGTTCCGTTGATCAGCAGGCGGGCGACGGCGCGAGACTTGCTGTAGATGGTTGGATGTCCGCTCTGGGCACACTGGGCACGCTCGGAGTCGTCGCTGCCGCAGATGGCTTCATTGCCCGCGTCGTCGGGGAAGGGTTGTGAGGCGATGAGGGCTTCGGCGTCGGGATAGCCGTGGGCGAAGCGATCCATGATGACGGCGCCCTCGGGCACGGCCACGGAGGAGTAGAGCTCGAGGACCGCCGTGTCGCCGGGGATGTGGATGCCCCAGAAACCATCCTTGAGGAGAGCTTCGGCCTTGCCATAGCCGGTGAAGCTCCATGAGCGGGAGCCGTCGGGGGAGCGGACGATGAGCTCGGCGCCATCCGGTAGGTTGAAGTAGCTGAAGTGGGGCGCGATATAGCTGGCCCCGGGCAGGCTGATCTCCTCGTGCCAGACGAGCAGCGACTGATCGGAGATGGTTCTATCCAGACCTTCGGATTCGAGCGTCAGGCTGATTTCCTCGCCGACGGTGATGAGGCCTCGTGCGGGTTCGGGGCCCTGGGCCAGGGCGGGCAGGCAACAAGCCAGGATGGTGAGTGCTAGAAGGGTGAATGCTGTTTTCCTCATGTTCTCGATCCTCCCAAGATGAAGTGAGTTCGATGGTCCGCCGAGGAACGAGGTTCGACGGATTTTTCTTTCTAGTGCGCAAGTTCAAATGGCTCTATTTATTAAGGAGTTGCGCCGCGGCTTCTTTGCCCCCCTCCGTGGCTGTCTCGCTCGGGCCTCTCCCAGAAGCCCTACCCGATTAGCAAAGGGGGCTCAGTAGCAGGGCCTGAAGTGAAGCCCCATGGTTTTCATCCACGGAATCTCCCAGCGTGACAGATGGAGCCGGTCTTTTCCGTCCTCGTAGGTACTATGGGAAATTCACCCCGGTATCTTTCGCCCCGGTGTCCCCTGGTCGAGGTCACTCTGCGGACCGTCCAGGGGCGCTATCTCCTCAAACCATCCGATGAGCTGAACGCCATCATCGTCGGCGCCCTCGCTCGAGCGGCCGAGCTCTATCCCGTGGGCGTGGTGTGTCCAGCGTTCCTCAGCAACCACGGGCACTTGTTGCTTCGCCCAGCGGATCAGGAAGCGCTCTCTGGCTTCATGGGCCATTTCACTTCCAAGATCGCTCGGGAGATTGGAAGGCTCTACGACTGGCCCGGCGGGATCTTCCCGACGCCCTATCGCTGCCGTGAGGTCAGTGAAGAGGAAGAAGCCCAAGTCGAACGCCTGCGCTATGTCTTGTCGCAGGGGGTCAAGGAAGGCCTGGTCGAGAGCCCTCTCGATTGGCCGGGAGTGCATGGTGCGAAGGCCTTGCTGGAGGGGAAGCCTTTAGAAGGTGTCTGGCGGGACCGAACTGCTGAGTACCACGCTTGCCGCGGTCGACCACCCTTGGATTCAGAGACTTACGAGACTGTCGAAGCGCTTACCCTAAAGCCTTTGCCATGCTGGGATCATCTCTCGGCCGAGGAACGGGGAGTGCGCGTTGCTCGGCTCATTGCAGACATCGAAGAGGTTGGGCGTGCGGAGCGTCTTCGAGCTGGCTCGTGGCCCAAGGGGGCGGCGGCGGTGAAGGCCATGCATCCTCATCACCGGCCGAAGGTGATGGAGCGTCGACCGGTTTCGCGCTTCCATGCTGTTCGTCAGCGGGTGAGAAAGGAACTCACCGAAGCCTATCGACTCTTTCTCGAAGCCTATCGAGCAGCTTCGAAGGCTCTTCGCAGCGGTGAGGGGAAGGTGATGTTCCCGCCGGGCTGCTTTCCTCCGGGTTTGCCCTTCGTGCCAGCCGAGCCCGTGATGCGGCCACCTTGATGCCTGAGTCGGCTTGGTTGAGATCGATATCTAGACGCTGAATGTTGAAGCTTGGTCCTCGGAGTGAGGGAGGGTGTGTCCGCGGATCTGGGTAGGCAGGCTGTTGGCTCGAGGCTCGCTTGGAGTAGCCGCCATACCGCGCTAGCTCTTGGTGGAAAATGGGCTTCTAGGTCTGGAATTGATGGCGGAAAGTAGCTACATCTGGCTCGTTGTCTGCTATTTGGCCAACTGCCCTGTCATTCGGTTGGGGGGCGGAAAGCCGGAGGACTACGAGCCGTTATGAATCATGGCGTGGGTCTGATTGTGTAGGCCTGGTCCGTCAATCGGGCCAGGCGTCGAGCGACTGCACAGCTCTCGATGACTCCAAATTGGAGGTTCCTAGCGGGCAGTGAGCCAGGCGGAGCCAGTGAAAGGGACTTACGGATGATACTCGGGTAGGGGAGAGGAAGAGGGAGGTTGTGAGCGGTGTTCTGGACGAGCTCGGACTCGACATCGATCCGCTCCTGAGGCTCTCCCCCAGGCTTGAGGAGCAAGAAGACTGGTTGGCACTTTTCGTTGCCGCTGTGAAGGGATTGCGCCACGATCTGGGGTGTGCTGGAAGATGGGGCACTTGAGAGCTGAGCCCACAGCTCCCTCTCTTGGATCCTCGAGCTACCCGCGGCGGAAAGGACTCCCAGCCATCGAAGCTGGCGTTCCTCGACTAGGCTCCGGCCCTGGACTCGTACTTTCAGCGGTGGTTTGCCGAGAAGAAAGGTGTCCTCGGTCAGCAGGCGCAGGTGGGAGGCTGCGGCCCGTGGGGGCTCGAGGATCACGAGGTCGGCGAACTTTACGGCTGCTGGAACGTCGGTCAGGGCCTCTTTCATCGCCGGATAGAAACCGAGGGTGGGGCCTTCGGTGGAGCCCTTCTCGTGGATTTGGGTAAGGTTCCAGGAGCTTCCGTCGATGCCGTCCAGGCGAACCTGAGTATGAAGCAGCCGATAGAAGGTCTTGTTTGGGCGGTAGCCAATCTCGGGCTCGACTCGAAGAGTACCTTCGGGTGTCGAGAGGTCGAGGGTTTGAGAGGGTGGGTGGAGCTGAATCGACGGTGGCGAGGGGTGACCTGGTCCAAGCCAGAACAGACCACCGGTCCAGACTACGACCACCACCATCACGATGAGCAGGAAGAGGCCGGTGAGCCCTAGGGCTCGCCCCCGGGCCTGGCCTCTGTAGAGAAAGACGAGGCAGAGGCTCATGGTGATGGCCAGCATCAGGAGAACGAAGGCGAGCCATGAGACGAAGAGATGCTCTCCCAGCTCGGCGCCCCAGCGATGGCGAAAGACCGCGAGGACAATCCAGCGTATCCCTCCCCAACTCCCCAGAGCCACCAAGCAACCAAGAGCGAAAAGCGATTTGTCGGGTGTCAAGGCGGCTAGAACTGCAAGGGCGCAGGCCAGCGCCAGGAGGCCCCCTCCGGCTTTCAGGCCGATCTGGGTTAGCTCGCTCGCCGACAGACCGGCGCCAGCGAGTGCCACTAAGTGGGCCACCAGGGTGGGAGTCCAAAGGAGAACACCGTAGAGGCTAGCGGCTGTGCGAAGGCGAACAGGCGCTAGGGGGGCTGTGCTGGTGGCTGTCTCAGAAGCGTTTGAAGGCCGATGATGCTGGATGATCTTCGCCAATCCCCATGCGTGTAGTACCCAGCTGAGAGCCGCAGCTCCCGTGAGCAGACGGTGGATTGGATCCGTCCAGGCGATGGCGGCCCAGGCAGGGATCACCAGCACCATGAGCACGAGGTACAGCAGGCCGAGGACCGGAGCGAGGCTGCGGAGCAAGACCGGACGAGGCTGCACCTGCGATCTGGCTGTGAGCATGGGCAAGGTTTGTCAGGTTCACCGGTGGATCGTCAAGAGGGGGCGCAGAAGAGTCAGTCCCTGGCGCCTGCGTGAACCCTTCGATACCATTTCAGGCGGAGCCGCTCCGAAGGACTGCTCTTCGGGTATTTTACCGGGGCCTTCGCATCGACTTGCCCAGCAAAACTCCCGCCGGCATCGGCCGGCTTTTGCATCGTCATCAGGAGTCAACGACCATGGATACACCTGCAAATAAGACCCGCACCGAGAAGGACAGCCTCGGCGACATCGAGGTGCCAGCGGACGGATATTACGGCGCCCAGACCGAGCGGGCCCGGCGCAACTTTCCGGTGAGCGGACTGCGCTTTCCGCGCCCTTTCATCGCTGCCATGGGGCGGATCAAGCAGGCGGCGGCGCAGACCAATCTGGAGCTGGGGGTGATCTCTCAGGAGGTCGCCGATGCCATCGTGCAGGCTGCCGGAGAGGTGATCGACGGGAAGCACGACGGCGATTTTCCGCTGGATATTTTCCAGACCGGCTCCGGCACCTCGACCAATATGAACACCAACGAGGTGATCGCCAACCGGGCCATCGAGATTCTTGGCGGCGAGGTGGGTAGCAAGACGCCGGTGCATCCCAACGACCACGTCAACGCCAGTCAGTCGAGCAATGACACCATCCCGACGGCGATCCATGTTTCCGCCTACACGGCCTTGGAGGAGAATCTCAAGCCGAGCCTCGTGCAGCTGGCGGAGGCTTTGGAGGCCAAGGCGAAGGCCTTCGACGACGTGGTGAAGATTGGCCGGACTCACCTGGCGGACGCCGTTCCGGTGCGTCTGGGGCAGGAGTTCGGCGGCTACGCTCAGCAGGTGCGAAACGCTCTGGCGCGCCTCGAGGGCTCTCAGCCGCGGCTGGCGGAGCTGGCCTTGGGCGGTACCGCCGTAGGTACGGGGCTCAACGCTCCCCAGGGCTTTGCCGAGGGAGCGATTCGGCGGCTGGCGGAGTCCAGCGGTTATCCATTCCGCGGCGCTCCCAACCGCTTCGAGGCCCTGGCGGCGAAGGATGCGGCGGTGGAGATCTCCGGCCAGCTCAAGACCCTCGCCGTCTCCCTGACCAAAATCGCCAACGACATCCGCTGGTTGTCCTCGGGCCCTCGCTGCGGTCTGGCGGAGATCACCATCCCCAGCCTGCAGCCCGGCAGCTCCATCATGCCCGGAAAGATCAATCCGGTGATTCCGGAGTCGGTGCTGATGCTCGCCGCGCAGGTGATAGGCAACGACGCCACCATCGCGTGGGCCGGTGCCGCCGGTAACTTCGAGCTCAATGTGATGATGCCGGTCATCGCCTATAACCTGCTGCAGTCCATCGAGATCCTCGGCAACGGTAGCAAGATGCTGGCGGAGAAGTGCGTCGAGGGCATCGAGGCGGACCGCGAGCGCTGTCGCGAGATGGTGGAGAAGAGCCTGGCCATGGTCACTGCCTTGGCGCCCAAGATCGGCTACGATCCCGCCGCTGCCATTGCCAAGGAAGCCTTCGCCACCGGCCGCACGGTTCGAGAGCTGGCTCAGGAGCGGAAGGTGCTGCCGGCGGACGAGCTGGAGGAGGTGCTCGACGCCCGGCGTCAGACCGAGGGCGGCTTGTCGGATTGATCGCTGCGGATCCGGCATCTCATTACCGGATCTCGATATCATCGGGGCATGTCTCAAGGCCCGACCAGGTCCAAGGCGCCCGCGCCTCGAGAGCCATCCGAGAACTTGGAGTCCTCCGAGCCCGAATCCTCGGAGCAGGAGCGAGCTGCAGATCCGGCGTTCGCGCGGCGCATCTTGCACTGCGACATGGACTGCTTCTATGCGGCGGTGCACGTGCGGGACGATCCGTCCCTGGCTGGCAAACCGGTGCTCATCGGTGGCAGCCCGGAGGGCCGTGGAGTGGTGGCGGCGGCGAGTTACGAGGCCCGGCGCTTCGGAGTCCATTCCGCGATGCCCGCGGCGCGGGCGCGCCAGCTGTGCCCCCAGGCGATCTTCCTTCGGGCGGATTTCCCCCGCTACCGGCGCGAGTCGGAGCTCATCTTCGCCATCTATCGAGACTTCACCCCGGTGGTCCAGACAGTATCCTTGGACGAGGCCTATCTCGACGTCACAGAGCAATGGCCGGATCATGGTTCGGCGACGGAGTTGGCTAATGAGATCCGCCAGCGGGTGCGGGATGAGCGGCGGCTCACTGTCAGCGTGGGGGTGGGGCCCAACCGCCTGGTGGCGAAGATCGCCTCCGACTTCAACAAGCCCGACGGCCTGACGGTCATTCCGCCGCATCGGGTGGAGGAGTTTTTGGGGCCGCTGCCGGTGCGGCGCCTGCAAGGAGTGGGGCCGGCAACGGAGGAGTCGCTGGCAGAGCTGGGGGTGTCGACGGTAGCGGATCTGCGAGCGTTGGACCTGGACACGCTGATGGCCCGCTTTGGGCGCCATGGCGAAGGCCTGTTTCGTTTCTCCCGGGGCATCGATCTGCGCCCGGTTCAGCCCCATCGAGTGCGCAAGAGCCTGGGCTCGGAGAACACTTTCCGCAAGGATCTGGCGCAGGTGGAGGCGATGGAGGCGGAGGTGGATCGACTGGCGGAAGAGGTGGCCCAGGGACTCGCGCGGCGAGATCTCACCGCTTGGACGGTGACGCTGAAGGTGCGCTACGGCGACTTCACCACCCTGACCCGGGCTCTGACGCTGCCGGCGGCGAGCCGGGACCCGGACGTACTGGCCGCGGCAGCCCGGCACCTGCTGCGCCGCACCGAAGCACCCCAGCGGCCAGTGCGCCTATTGGGGGTGACGGCGTCGAAGCTGGTCCAGGGCGGGCCGCAGCAGATGCGTCTTTTTCCACCTCCGCGGTGAGCCGGCGGGTGCTCTGCAGCTCGCTCTGTGATTCGGGTAGGGGACCACAGAAGGCCTGTGTGCTCCCGTCGATGTGATTCGGGTAGGGGGTGGAGACCTGGGGCAGGTTTCGGGGGGATGGAGGCGGCGACTAAGCTCTTGACATGGCTGCCCAATCGATTCCCACCGCCTTCTTCGTCGGACCTTGGGATTTGCATCGCGACTTAGCCTGCGTTCCGGACGATCCGGCGGCGGGGAGCGTGGTGTTGGTGGAGTCGGTGGCGAAGGGGCAAGCGTTGCCGTACCACCGGCAGAAGCTGGTGTTGGTGCTGTCGGCGCTGCATCATTTCGCGCGAGAGCTGGAGGCGGAGGGCTACGACGTCGAGGTAGTTCACACCCCAACCTATGGGGAGGGGATTCGCCGGCACGTGGAGGCGCGGGGAGCAGAGCGGGTGGTGGCGTTGCAGCCGCGGGAGTGGGGCTTGCAGCGCTCGCTGGAGGCGGCGGCGGAGTCGGGAGAGCTGGGAGCGGAGCTGGATCTGCGGCCGGACGGTGGCGAGGGCGGCCACTTCCTGCTCCGCCGAGAGGAGTTCGAGGCGTGGGCGGAGGAGCAGGGGAGCTCCTTTCGGATGGACTCTTTCTACCGCTTCATGCGGCAGCGGGAAGGCTGGCTGATGGACGGGGACGAACCCGAAGGCGGCCGTTGGTCCTTCGACCAGGAGAACCGGCAGCCGCCGCCGGACGAGTCGCCGCCGGACCTTCCACGCTACGAGCCCGACGATCTGACCCGCGAGATCATGGCACGGGTTCGGGAGTGGCCGGGCCATTGGGGCGAGGTGGACGGCTTTGACTGGCCGGTGACCCGGGAGCAGGCGCTGGCAGAGCTGGATCACTTCTTGGAGCTGCGAGGCGAGGGCTTTGGCCCCTATCAGGACGCCATGGTGCACGGCGAGCGCTTCCTGTGGCACTCGCGGCTCTCGCCGGCCCTGAATCTCGGTTTGGTCTTGCCGCGGGAGGTCGTGGAGCGAACGGTGGGGGCGTATCGGGAGGGGCGGTTGCCGCTGGCCAGCGCCGAGGGCTTCGTGCGGCAGATCATCGGATGGCGGGAATTTCTCCGGGGGCTGTATTGGCGGCGCATGCCGGAGCTGCGGGAGGCCAACCATTTGCAGGCTTCGCGGCTGCTGCCGGCGTTCTACTGGCAACCCGAGCGGACCGACATGCGCTGCCTGGAGGACAGTGCCCGGGCGGTGTTGGAGACCGGCTACGCCCATCACATCCAGCGGCTCATGGTGTTGGGCAACTTCGCGCTGCTGGCGGGGGTGGAGCCGATCCAGCTCTCCCATTGGTTTTGGGCGGCCTTCGTCGACGCCTACGAATGGGTGGAGTTGCCCAACGTCCACGGCATGGCGCTGTACGCCGACCCCAGCTTCACCACCAAGCCCTACGCCGCTTCCGGCGCGTACATCGATCGCATGAGCAACTATTGCGGCGACTGTCGCTACCGGGTCAAGGAGCGCACGGGAGAGAATGCCTGCCCGTTCAACTCGTTGTTCTGGCGCTTCATCGCTCGGCATCGGGACTTGGTGGCGAAGAATCCACGTATGTCGGCGCTGTTGGGCACCTGGCGCCGGTGGTCGGAGGAGCAGCGGCAGGAGATCCTGGAGCAAGCGGAGGGTTTTCTCGACGGGCTGGAGCCGGCGGAGCACGGTTGGAGCTTCGAGGACGATGCTGGTTGATGAGGCCCGGCGGAGCGGATCCGGTTGATTTCGCCGGCTCGAGGCGACAGACTGTCCTGTGACGAGGACGGTGCCGGGAGGCTGGAAGCGGTGTTCGGCTGCCGATCCGAGGCTTTCCGGCTTGGAATCGATCTTGCTCCCTAGAAAGCTTGGATGGAAGGGTGAGATGGGGTGATGAGAGCGGCAAGGCCCGTCTACCGGGGCTCCGCTAACCAAGGAGAACAACCAATGAGACTGAATAAGGTTCTGATTCCCGCCCTCGCTTTGCTGGCCTGGAGTGTCGCGCTGCTGGGAGTGGCCGCTCCCGCCGCCGCTCAGGAAGCTCTGCCGGGGGTGTTCGGCGAGATCATCGATGTCCGGGTGGTCAACCTGGAAGTAGTGGTCACCGACAAACAAGGTCTGCGCGTCTCCGGCCTGACGCCGGAAGATTTCCGCATTCTGGTGGACGGTGAAGAGGTGCCGGTGGAGTTCTTCACCGAGATCTCCGGCGGTACCGTCACCCGTGCTCAGGAGGGGACGTCCACCGCCGGGCTGCCGTCCCTCACCGCCGGCGAGCCGGTGGGGACCAGCTACCTGGTCTTCATCGACGACTTCTTCTCCATCGCCCGGGATCGCAACGAGGTACTCGATGCTCTGCGCGAGGATCTGCCGCTGTTGGGCCCCGACGACCGCATGGCTTTGGTGGCCTTCGACGGCAAGCGGTTGGAGATGCTCTCCTCTTGGAGCAGCAATTCGCGGGAGCTGGAGCGGGCTCTCAAGCAGGCTACCCGGCGCAATGCCGAGGGGCTCAAGCGGCTGGCGGAGTTCCGCAACTTCCGCGCCGACACCTCCGCCCGCGACCCCCAGCGGCTCTTCACCACTCGTCGTTCCAACCAGCTGGACATCGAAGAGGAATACTACGCCCGGCGTCTGGAAGAGCAGGTGCGGCGCTCCGTGGAGGCGGCTTCCGCCACTCTGCGCAGCTTTGCCTCGCCCCCTGGCCGCAAGGTGATGCTGGTGCTCTCCGGCGGCTGGCCCTTCCAGCCCACCGACTATGTCGCGGCGGGTTCCCCGGAGCTCACCTTCGACCGCACCATCCAGGGGGGTGCAGATCTCTTCCGGGAGCTCACCGACACCGCCAATCGTCTCGGTTACACCCTCTATCCGGTGGACGTGCCGGGGCAGCAGGTGAGCTTCACGGACTCGGAGGATCCCGGTCTCGGCGTCGGGGTGACGGAGGGAGAGAATGTCGGGGTCGGTACCGGCCCGAGCTTCGACCGGGAGCAGGAACACCACTTCGCCCTCGGCTTCCTGGCTCGGGAGACCGGCGGTCAGGCGATGCTCAACGCTCGGGCTTTGGACAGTCTGCCGAAGGTGGTGGAGGATACTCGTTCCTACTATTGGCTCGGTTTCACCCCGACTCGGCAAGGGGATGACGCCGTCCACGACATCCAGGTCAAGATGGCCACCAAGGGCCTGAAAGTGCGGGCGCGAGAGAGCTTCCAGGATCTCTCCCGCACCACCGAGGTGACCATGATGGTGGAGAGCTCCTTGCTTTTCGGCAATGCGCCGAGCATGGAGCCCCTGGGCGTCACCTTCGGCAAACCGGAACGGGCGGGGCGGGGCAAGGTCGAAGTTCCCATGGTGGTGAGCTTCCAGGCCGGTCAGATCGCCGTTCTGCCCTATCAGGACGGCTACGCCGCCCAGGTCGAGCTACGCATCGCCGCGGTGGATGAGGACGGCGGTCGGTCCGAGGTTCCGGTGATTCCGTTGCAGCTGACCTCGCCGCAAGAGATTCCTGCAGAACAAGAGCTGCGCTACACCCACAGCATCAAGCTGCGCAAGGGCCGGCAGGACCTCATCGTGTCGGTGTACGACCCCGCCAGCGGTACGCTCCTGTCGTCTCTGGAGAAGGTTCGCTTCTAGGAGCCTGCTGAGAAACTCGCGCCGCGCTCCGGACGGCTCTTTTCGGCCGAATCTTCGTTGTCGAACCTCGACGATTCTCGAATCGCCTGCGGTTCTCCGCCTCGATTCTGCTCGAAAATTTCTCGCCCTCGCTTGCGGCTGACTTTTTCAGCAGGCTCCTAGGCGAGCTCCGGGTTTTGCCTCGGTGCGATAAGCTAGCCGGGCTCCTCGCTCCTAAGAAGAGCTGTGGGTGAAACGCCCCCGGTATCGAGTCTGTTTCCGGTCGGCTCGGAGGCTGGCGATGAGGCTGGCGATTGATTTTTCTGATATTGCGCAATTCATGCGATTCTGATTTTTTAGTCGCGACTATCGGTGTTGTCACGATTAATTTGCGCGATGGTATAAGAAATAATCAATCATAGGTAAAAATATGGCAGAAGAATAGAAAAATATTTTGCTAGGTCTATTTGAAGCAAGCGCCAAAGTTTGATCGAATGGAAAATCCTCGGCTCTATGCCGGTAGCTTCGTGGGCGTGCGAAGCATAGCCACCCATCGAAGCGAGCTGCTATCGCTGCTTTTTTTCTGCCAGGAAGGAGGAGTCCATGAGGTTCAAGAGGTTCTGCTTGGCACTGACGTTGGCCCTGTTGGTCATCGGCTCAGTGTCCGCGTCGGCGGATGGTTGGTTTTCGGTGGTCGAAGAAGAGGGAAGCTCGGTGATTGAGAGCTGGCTTCCCTGGCAGGGAATGGAGGAGCTTTTCCAGGATCTTCTGGAGAATCTCTTCGGTGCTACCGGGAGCCATGGCAACGCCGGGGGGAACTCGGCGACCGGTGGTGGCACCGACGATGGGGGGCAGGGAACTACCGGTCCAGCTCCTCCGGGGGGAGACGGCGTGGGCACCATGATCGACCCCAACGGGCTTCTCTGAGAGGGGATGGTCAGTGATGAAGTCCGATGGTAGTGCCTTGCCATCGGACTTCCGCTATAATCCTTGTACTCTCTTTAAGGGTGCGTTAAACTCTGGTGAAGCCTAAGCGCTCCCCCAAGCCAGACGAGGTTTCGCTGGTTTTCGGCCCTCCCTGGACAAGCCCTGTAGGAGCGGGAAGATGAGCGACGAGAAAAATAAAGCTGGAGCGG
The DNA here is from genome assembly GCA_034211275.1 of Acidobacteriota bacterium. Classification (NCBI taxonomy): domain Bacteria; kingdom Pseudomonadati; phylum Acidobacteriota; species Acidobacteriota bacterium. The sequence continues at coordinate 3,409 of JAXHTF010000081.1, read as the reverse complement.
TGCTCGCGCTGCCCTGGGTCGATCTTGCGAAGATGGCCTCTGCAGTGGGAGCCGACGCGGCGGCATTCGAGCCGTCGAGTGGCGCCAATGATGAAGACGCCACGGCTCCAGCATCCACCGAGGGTCCCGAACCCCTCGTAGCGGAAGGTGAGGAGATGCTCTCATCTTCGGAGGACTCTCAGTCCTACGAAGACGCTTTTCGCCGTGTCTCGGAGCGCCTGCAGCGTAGCGAAGATACTCTGCTCGAAGAGCGGATTTCGGCGCCCATGCTCTACGCGGAGCTGCTGGTCCTTCCTCGGGAGGAGCGCTCTGCGACGATCCAGAAGGATCCCCGTTTTCAGTCGTACCTGCTAGCCGAGATGCTGCTCGAGAAGAGCCGCGAGTCGTGGTTCGACAGCCCGAGCAAGGCTCTCGAGGGTGCTCGCTTGGCCCTCGAGGTGGCGGAGGGGTTGGATGTAACCGACTACGGCTCTGTCCTTCCTCGAAGCCTGCGGCTGAAGGCCCAGGCTTATCTCGCCAACGCCCTGCGCATCCGCGGCGACATGAGGGGGTCGGAAGAGGCTTTCGCCAAGACCACCCTTCTGTTGGAAGACGGCGGCGCCCTGAATCCCTACGAGCGGGCCGAGGTACTTTCCCTCAAGGCGTCCCTTTATAAGGATCTGGCTCGGTTCGAAGAGGCGGATCGCCTGTTGGAAGAGATCACCGAGGTCTACACCCAGGCCGGAGATCAACATCAGCTCGGGCGCACGTTGCTCCAACGGTCGGCGGTCTTGGGTCGCTTGGCACTGTGTACTGCCGGAGACTACGGCGAGGCGACGCGAATTCTGCGCGCTGGTTTGGACTTGCTCGATCCTCGCCGTGAGCCTCGGGTGGTGCTCAATGCGTGGATCACTCTCGCTCACCAGCTCAATCTGGATGACCGCAACGAGGAGGCGGAGGATGCTCTGGCTCAGGTGCGCGCTCCTCTGGAGCGTCTCGGTGAGCGCCTGAGCATCGCGCGCATTCGCACCGTCGAAGGCCACATCGCCTTCAGTCGCGATCAGGAGGACGAGGCGGAGAAGTCTTTCCTCGCGGCGCGGGAGATCTACATGGAGCAGGGGATCGGCATCGATGTCGCCCTCCTGTCCTTGCAGCTGGCGCTGATCTACGTCAACCAGGGCAAGGCCAGCCTGGTGCGGGAGATGACCGAAGAGATCCTCTTCCTCCTGCGCAGCCAGAACCTGTCGCCGGAGATCATGGCGGCGCTGGTTCTCTTCCAGCACGCCGCCGAGCGTGAGATCGCCACCGCGGGTCTCATCCAAGAGATCACGAACTACATCGAGCGCAGTCGCGACTTTGTTCCCGTCCAGAGCCCCGGCGGTCGTTGAACCGGCCGCCGCCTCGACTCTCCCCCCGTCCGGCCTCCCCTCCTCCCGTCACCACAGTCGAGTCTTCTGACTTAGCTTCCCGCTTCGTTGGGTGAAGCTGTCCGAAGGGCAAGCTGTCCTAGGAAAGTGCTTCCGGTGGGGGACCGCTGCCGGGACGGGCGCGGAGCTTGACCAGCTCCTGGCGTAGCTCGGGCAAGGTCTCGGTGAGGGCGGCGTCGGCCTGTTCCAGGAATTCGAAGTAGGCGGAGGCGCTCCGGCCACCGACGAGGATGGCGATGTCGTCCCCGAGATGTCGGCGAATGCGGACGATTTCTTCACCGACGAAGGAGTCGTCGGCCGGGAAGACGACGCTCAAGAGCACTCCCCGTGCCCTGCGCTGGTGGGCGGCCGCGACAATTTCTTCACAGGGAAGGTCGGGGCCGAGATAGGTGACCTGCCAGCCTTCGGCGGCAGCGGCACAGGCGGCTACCAGGGCGCCGAGCTCGTGGAGCTGGCCGGCGGGGGTGGTGACGATGAGCCGGGGGGCACCGGACGGGACCCGGTAGGCGCTGTGGAGGCTGCCGATGAAGGAGCGCACCGCCGCCGTGGCCAGGTGCTCGTGCATGGGCCGGAGCTCGCCCCGGCGCCAGCGTTCACCGATGGCCTGCATCAGCGGAACCAGCAGTTCCTCGGTGAGCTTGATGCGGCTCAGATCCACCGCTGCACGCTCCAGCTGAAATTCGAGCCCGGTGCCGTCCAAGTTCTCGATGGCCTTCATGCACTGCTCGAGATGGTGCTTCGGCGTGCGAGTCGCCGAAGGCCCCTGCCCGTTGCTGGCGGGATGGGGAAGGGGCAACTCTTCTTCCACCGCCAGCTCCCTCAGCTGCTCGTCGTCGAGGTGGGCGATGCGCCCGATGCTATGACCCGCCTCGGTCAGTCGTCCGAGGATCTTGAGCCGTTCGATGTCCTCTTCGGCATAGAGGCGATGGCGGCCCTCGGTGCGCTGGGGCTGAATCGCTTCATAGCGTCGTTCCCAAGCCCGGATGAGATCCGGCTTGAGCCCGGTGCGTCGGCTGACGATCCCGATGGGATGAAGAATCGGTTCCTCTGTTGTGCTCACAGGAAAAGTCTACGCAAACTGTCCATCTGGCGTCAATTTCCTGTCTAAATATCTAGACATTCTTCGGGAGGAAGGTCGGTCGCGGGCTGAAGTGGCGAAAGTCGCCCGAGCGGTAATCCACGAGTCTTTCGCGCTACTTCTTGGACTGCTGTCGCCGGGAGGGACCTCTTGCGACGTGTCCAGATTTTTCAGCCTGAGGGAGTCGGAGGGACGGGGGACTCAGCTCGGATCCTGATTCTTCCAGCGCTCCATCTCCCGCCGCTGCTTTTTGGTCGGCCGGCCGGCGCCGCGCTCCCGGTGCACCGGGACTCCCCGCAGCAGGCGCTGCAGAGGGTCCCGCTTCGGTTTGGGCGGACTCAGATCTTCGTAGAGCCGGGGAGCTTCCTTCTTGGGCAGAGGTTTGTCGCGCAGCTCGCGGACCACCAGAATCTGCTGCCAATCCCCTTTCTGGACCTCGATGCGGTCCTCCAGGGACAGGCGGCGGTGGGCTTTGGCGATATCGCCGTTGACCCGCACCCGGCTGAGGTTGCAGGCTTTGGTGGCCTGGCTGCGGGTCTTGAACACCCGCGCCACCTGTAGCCATTTGTCGAGCCGCACTTCCATGCTCTGAGCATCCATGAACTCAGTCTACCAAGGCCAAGCTCCCCGAAAGGGTGGGTTTCCGGGAGGGCCGGGCCGGTAGAATCGGGCCATGGGAAAACCATGGCAACGCCTCTTGCTCCTGGTCGTCGGGTTGTTCGCTTCGTTGTTGCTCGCCACCTTCCTCTACCAGTGGGGGATGAAGGAGTTGGAGGGGGAGCCTCGGTCTTTTTGGCGGAGCCTCGAATGGGCGTCGGAGACCATCACCACCACCGGTTACGGCCGCGACGCCCAGTGGACCCACCCCGGGATGGTGATCTTCGTTTCGGCGGTGCAATTCTTCGGCGTCTTCCTGATCTTCTTG
>JAXHTF010000080.1 GCA_034211275.1 Acidobacteriota bacterium | reverse complement strand
CAGTCGGTCCAGCGCGTCGTAGGAGTACATCGTCGTCGGGATCTCCGTCTGGCCGCTCTGCTGGGTGGTCGAAGGATGGTTGGCGTCCCAAACCTTCTCCAGGTTGCCTTCGCAATCGTACACGTACTCGGTCTGGCTACCGTCGGCGTGATCCACTGACTTCATCTGGCAGCGGTTGGCCCATGTGAAGTCAGTGAAGCTCTCGGTGACCCAACCGGCTCCGTCCCAGTGCTGCTGCTCCTCGCGGGTTCGGTTGCCGACGGCGTCGAGGGTATAGACCGTGCGCTCGCCGTGGCTGGTCGGTTGGTCGTCGGGTTTGCGCTCGATAGAGATCAGCCGGCCAGCGGAATCGTAGCTGTACTCGATGACGTTGCCCTCCGGCAGCACCGTCTGGAACAGCCGGCCGAATTCGTCGTAGCGGTGCTCGGTGACTAGATCCTCCGCCGGTGTCGCTCCCTCCTGAATCACGAAGGTCACCCGATCAGCCGCGTCATACATCGTGGTGGTCGTGACGCCGTTGGGGTCGGTGACGCCGGTGCGGCGATTGTAGCCGTCGTAGGCGAAGGTGGTGGTGCCAATGAGGGGATCGGTGCGGGACTCGGGGAGGAGGGAGCCGCGGGTGGTGTCATAGATGGTTGTCGTCAGGTCATCCGTGCCGTAGCCCGGGGGATCGACGACCTCCGGCAGACCCTCGTCCGATGGGGTGTAGAAGGTCGAATAGCTGAAAGCGCCGCCGGGATCCTCCGATCCCTCGATCCGCCGCTCCCCCAAAGCTCCTTCAGAGTTGTAGACCATCGTAGTCGTGCGCACCGAAGCTCCCCCCGCCACCGACGGCTGCTCGACCTCGGTCACCAAGGCCGGGTAGGTCGGATGGTAGGTCCAGGTGGTCGTGCGCTCCAAGGCCGTGCCGGAGGCTTCGGTGCGAGTCAAGACCTGGCCGTGCTCGTCGAAAGTGAGATCCGTGTGGATGCCCCGAGCGTTGGTTTCCCGGGTGGGTCGGAGGGGGTGGTCCGGGTCGTCGTAGTCCATGTTGGAGTTGGGAGTCATGCCACAAGCCGGGCAGCTGCCGGAGAGCTGCACCAGCCGGGCCTTGCGGCTGCCCTCATCGCGGCCGAAGGTGTAGGTACTGGCAGCGCCCAGGGGATCGATCACCGTCGTCTCCACCGGCAGCTCCGGGTCGTCGTAGGTCAGCTCCCAGAGGTCCACGGCATCGGGGCCGGTCTTGGAGGCGTCTCCGCGCCAGATGGCCCGGACGTTGCCGGAGGTGTCGTACTCCCAGGCCACGTCCACCTCCCGGCCGCCCAGGGTTCCGACCAGGTCGACGCGGGTCAGATAGCCGGGCAGGAGCGGATCTTCATAGAAGAATTCGTAGGCACGGCCGTCGGGGAGGTCGATGCGTCCCAGGTCGTCGCCGTCCCAGATGTAAGTCCAGGTCCGGGACGGTGAGCCACCGACGCCCACTTCCGTGATGGTGTCCAGCTTGCCGGTGACGGCATCGTAAGTGAAGAGCTCGGTGCGCTGGTCGGCGAAGCTGACCTGCTCCAGCTGGCCCAATCCGTTGTAATCGCCCGTCTTCGGATTGCCAAAGCGGTCGGTGGTGGAGATCCACTTCCCGGCGGCGTCAAAGGCCATGACGGTGCCGTCGAGGCCAGTCAGCTCCCAGCCGGCGCCGACCTTGCGCAGAGTGCGGTATTCGTCGGTGGGTGAGGTGGTCTGATAGACGCCGCCGGAGAGGTTGGAGAACTCCCGGAAGGTGGCGCGGTCGGTGATCAGCCAGACATGAGAATCGTCGGGGTCGGGGACGATGCGCTGGGCGTAGTCGTGGGACCAATAGCGCCCCAGGTTGGGTAGCCAGCCGGCGGTGCCGGGCCAGCCGGGATGTCCCGCACCACCGGCTTTGTAGGCGAGGCGGGCACCGGGGCCGGTCTTGCCCTTGCCGTCGTAGCCCCCACCGCCGCCGCCGGGAGGTGCTCCTCCACCCCCGACGCCGAGGCAATTGGTGCAGCTGTACGCGTTGGCGCCGGGGCAATCCTCTTTGGGCGGCTCGGGGCAGAGGTTAGAGACGTTGAGGTCGGCCGTGACCATGGTCACGTGCTGGCACAGCGGGCAGAACGGCCCTTGGCAGGGGCAGCTGCGGGCTTGGACTTGGAAGGCCACGTCCGTGTCGCCGCAGGCGCCGGTGAAGCCCCATTGGACGGTGCCCGTATCCTCCAGAATCACCTGGCCGGCGTGGCCGCAAACTCCCAGCAGGTTGTTCGAGGAGTCGCGGACCTCGACGGTGGCGAAGGTGTAGTTGAAACCGATGTCGGTCGGTTCGTTTTGGTGGTTGCCGGGAAAGGTGAGCTCGACGGTGGCGGTGATAGGGCAAGGGCTGAGGGCTGGATTGCAGCCGGCGGAGGGTTCGAAGACCGGCTCGGAGGCCACCGGCGGGTAGCAGCGGAAGCCGCTGCAATTGGCGCTCTGGTCGTCCTGGTTGTTGCCGAGGATCCAGTCGAGGCTGCCGGTGCAGTCGCCGGAGGTCTGGGCCTGGGTGGGGGCGGGCGAAAGAATCAGGAGAAAGGCGAGAAGAGCCCGCCGAAGGCACCAAGAGCACCGCTCCTTCTTCCTAGCACCTCGGGCCGCTCGTTTCCGTAGCGTCCCCGTCCGAGCTGAGCCAGCCTGAACCATCCCGCCTCCTCCCACTCCCAGAAGCGCCCGCAACCGGTAGCCACCGCGGACGTGGTGAACGATGAGTAACCGTTCACGCTAGCCAGTCTGAATTGATAAGTCAAACATGCTGAGAGAGGCAGTTGCTGAATCGCTGCCTCGAATGCGAAACGTGCGTTGCGGGGTAGGTTGCCCCTTGCGCTTGGCGCTCATTTCACCGAAGGCGTAGCGTAGGGCGCAGGCAGGGAGGGTGCGGGCGATGTTGTTCGGGCTCTATCCCTGCGGATGGAGGAGTTATGCGTACTCTATTTTGCAGTCTTCTGCTCGTTGCCAGCCTGTTGCTCGCCCCCACCGCGATGGCGTGGGATGCACCGGTCTCCAAGGCCTCGGTCACTGCCTGGCAGGAAATCGGGGCGATCGTGATGGGCTGGTTTGAGGGTTCGAGAGAGCTGGGGCCGACGACGGATCCGGATGGGGTTGCTGCTTCAGAGCACGAGCAGTCCTGTGTCCCCGCCACTACCACTGGCGAGATAGGTCCCGGAATGGATCCCGAGGGCTGATTCCATCTGAGAAGGGCTGGTCGGTCAGTCCGAAGTCTGTTGCCGATGAAGTTAGTACTCGGCTTCAACTCGCAGCTGATACCAGCTAGCTTTCTTTTGGCGCTCGCTCTGCATTTGAGACTGTACTTTCTGAACCAGGGCGAGTGTCAGCCCTTCTCTGCCAGATCTGAGCAGTTCTGCGATTGCTGCCGAGACCAATCGGTTTGAACTCAGTGGTTCCACGAGCTGTCGCATCGATGTGGCAACTTCGAATGCCTCCATCGGTCGATCTTGGATCAGAAGATTCCGAACGAGGTCGCAGGTTGCGAGCGCTGCCTCCCCATAGTGGGTTCTCTGAAGCGTTTGAATTGTTTTCCCGAGAAGGCGCTCCTCCTGCTCCCAGTCCTGCAGCTCTCCGAGGATGCTGGCTCGGAACCAAGTCAGCTTTGCGTTGAGCTTGGGGGAAAGAGAGTCCGAGTAGCTGTTGGCTGCATCCAGACAGCCTACGGCCTTCTGCAACTGTCCAGAATCCCGATGGACGAGGCCACAGAACTGGAACGCAGAGGAGCGGTATTGGGCCTCATGTTCTGGGAGTCGATCGAGCGCGGCTTGAAAGGCTTGCAGAGCCTCGGGTAGACGATCCAAGTAGTACAGGCACTGGCCCTGCTCGAAGCAAGCCTTTGCCAATCCCAAGGAATCACCCTCGCGGGCCAGGATCGCCGTTGCTCGCTCGGTCACTCGTAGGGCCTCTTCCCACTGCCCTCGTTCCAGAAGGATGTAGGAGTACCAGCGTAGGAAATTGCCTACTCCGCGCTGGTCTCTCCGGAGCTGTGCGCCCTGGATCGCAGCGTAGTAGCCATGTTCTGCACCGGCGAAGTCCATCTGCGCCCGCAGCGCCGCTCCTGTGATCGCGAGCAGCCGCGGCAGCTCGTCCAGGCTCGCAAAACTCACCATCGTTTGCAGCACTTCCAGCGCCTTCGTCGGTTCGTGGTAGCGCTGCTGATCTACGCGATCCAGAAAGGCTTGGCCAAGCCCAGGGCCGTCGTCCTCCGAGCACAGCCGCTGCCAGCTGGTCTCCACAATCTTCGGCGCGGGGCCCCGGGGTTGATCGAGCTCCAGCCCATCGGGGCTGTCCAGATGCCGCCGGATGAACAGGACCGGGTCCAGCCCCAGGTGATCGAGGGCCACCAGGAACCGGTGAAGGTCCAGGTTCCCGACCTCGGCGTGGTAGCGCCACCAGCCGGTGCTTTGGCCCAGGGCCTGCTCGAGCCTCGTGATCGCTCCATGGCCTCGGTTGCGCACCTCTCGGTCCAGCGCTTCAATCAGGCTTCTGCTGATCTCTTTCTGAAGAGACTTCAAGATTCACGCCCCTGCTCGCATTTGAGAGTTAGAAGTGGGTTCGAGTCTACACGGAAAGTGCTCCAAGTCGAAACTTCTTGAATAGCCTCTCCTCGTCGCACGCTTCTACGAGCACGCGGCACATCGCAAGAGGAAAACTTTGCTACACGAGGAGAGCACCCCATGGTACGCACGATTCGAGAACATGAGAAAGCCGAGGCTCTCGACCGGCAGGACCTGCAGGACCGGGATTCAGAACATCAGCGCCGCCAGCGGCGGCGACAGATCGAGGAGGAGGACACGCTGCACGGCGAGCCCCTTGCGGTGGAGCCAGCCCCCGAGGAGCCGGCCACCGATCCATCAACCCATGGCGTGATCCTCGCCACCGTGCCGTCTGGAGATCCGGAGACCGACCTCAAATGCGAGCGCGTTCAGGATCGCGGTCCCAACCCCTGCGACGATGAGGGCTGAGCGGTGGGGGAGGACGCCAAGCATCTCGACTCCACCCGCTGCGACGCCCTGTTGCGCGGCGACCTGTCACCCCGCGCGGCGGCGCGGAGCCTGTTCCGGCATCTGTTGGAGCTGTGCCCCGAATGCCGCGCTGGGTGGCAGGGCTATTGGCGCGCCGCCGCGGAAGGCCGCGACGCCGAAGCCATACCGGAGCGCGCGGAGACCCAGGAGGAGTTGGAGGCGGCGGTGGAGCGGGTGATCGGGCGAGTGGAGAGCTTGCGCCAGCGGGTGCAACAGGAGCGCGATCAGGCGGAAAAGCTCTTCCAGGAGCTCCAACGGTTGCCGGATCTGCCGGCGCGGGTCCAGCGGGTGCGGCGGAGCAAGCGCTTTCGCAGCTGGGCCCTCTGCGAGCGTCTGCTGGGGGAGAGCCTCGGCCTGAGCTTCGAGCGCCCTGAGGAAGCCTCCGCCCTCGCTGAGCTCGCTGTCGAAACCGCCTGGGCCCTCGACGACGGGCACCTGGGCCGGGAGCTGATCAGCGACCTCATGGCCCGCGGCTGGGCCGCCCTCGCCCACGCCCGGCGCCTGGGCGGGCGCCCTCAGCTGGCGGAAGAGGCCTTTGCCATGGCCCGCTACTTTCTCGAGCAAGGCTCCGGCGATCCGCTCGGAGTGGCGGAGGTCGCCGGCCTCGATGCTCTCGTGCATCGGGATCGCGGACAGCTGGCGGAGGCGCTGCAGCTCCACCATCGCTGTGTAGCGATCTATGAGGGTCTCGGCAGCGCACCCCAACTGGCCACCGCCCTCCTCCAACGAGCCACCACCCACGCCACCGCCGCCAACTTCGAAGCCGCGGCGGAGGATCTGCGCCGATGCTTGGAGATCCTCAACCCAGAAAAGCTCGGCCCCGCCTTCGATCCCCGCCTGCGCCTCTGCGCCGAGCACAGCCTGATCTGGACCCTCCACCGCCTCGGCGAGCACGAGGAAGCCCGCGAACGGCTGGCGAACCTGGTCGCCGAACCAACCCAACCAGCCAATCCCTGGGCCCGCTGGAGCCGCGCCTGGCTGCAGGCCGAGCTGGCCCGCGGAGCGGACGCCGGGGAGTCCCCTCAGAGGTACCTTGCCAAAGCCCAGCAAAGCCTAGTCGACGGCGGCGTCTTCCACCCCACCGCCCTGCCGCCGCGGTCGTTGTTGGCGGTGTTGTTGGAGTCTACCCAGGCCGCAGGTACAGTGGGTACGACGACCGGTGGCCAGCGTGAGGACAATGACTCAAAGTCTTGAGTCGAAGGAATTCTTGCCGTGTTGGTAGAGGAGGAGACTAGATGACTGATGATTCCAAGGGCTCGTTGAATCCCAGGGAGGCGCAGGCTGCCGGCTCTTCGAAGGAGCCTTCCTCCGGGGCGGCGCCTTCAGCCAGTGATTGTTCAAGCGTCTCCAGAGGGATATTTCGCCAGGTCTTGCTGGTCTGGTTTGCCGACGCGGGGATCAAGAAGGCGTTTCGGCACACCGGGCGAATGTTAGAAGAGCAGATGACGAAGAAATCCCAAGCCACGGGTAAGGCTCGGCATCCGATCTCCGCGCTGGACGCCCGACTCCGCGCAGTCGCCGCCGACCTGATCTTCCTGCGCCACTTCCTGCAGAATTCCGGGAGCCTCCGGCCGCACGGCCCGCTGGATTCTCAGGAATCGTCCCTGGCCCGCGCCGCCGTCCAGCAAGGCGCCCAGCTTCTGGCCCGAGGGGAGGCCCTCCTACCCCAGTACCCCCCAAGGCCGGAAGCCATCGCCACCCCCCGAGACTCTCGAACGCTTCATCGGCTGCCGAGAAACCGCCCTCTGGCTCCTCCCCGCCCCTGAAGACAGCCAAGCCTTCCGCAACACCATGTCCCTCCTCTACCGCGGCGCCCGTTCAGTTCATGGCCAAGAAACCACCCACTCCGAGTCCGCCATCCGCCGGGATGTCCAGGCGGTGACGGTGGATTTGCAGCATCTGTCGCAGTTCGTGGTGGAGACCTCCGAGCTGGTGGGGGAGGGGTTGGCTCGGCAGTTGGTTGAGCTTTCTGAGCAGTTGGATGGGGCGGTGCGGGGGTTGGGGGATTGGGGCTGGGGCAGACTGAGTACAGGGAGTGGGTGATGGGTGCTTTCCGGGCGGTTGAGAAGGTGATTCCGTCCTGGGCGGCTGCTGGTCCGGAACGTGTCAACAACTTTGAATCACGTTCTCAGTAGAAATCAGTAAGGCCCCAGCTGCAGTGGGACGTTTCGTTGGGTCGTTGATCCATACCTGCGCGGGTAGCTGTTGGAGTCGGGGTGGTCCGCCGACGAAGCGTTCGGGGTGGGCTTCGTAGGCTGCCATCAGTACCTTGTGGCGAGCTTGGAAAGCCGCGTCGGCCTCGCCCGCATGGACGGTGGCCGGAGTCAGGCCCAGCAGGCCCGAATGGCGATGCTGGCCGTTGTAGGCCCGGAAGAAGGCCCCTGCCCAGGCTTCCGCCTCGGTCTGAGAGCTGAACGAGCCCGGCCACTCAGGGTGGTATTTGACGGTCTTGAACAGGCTCTCCACGTAGGGGTTGTCGTCGCTGGTGCGAGGCCTTGAGAAGCTGCGTTGAATGTCGAGGTCCTCGAGCAGATCTCGCAAGCTCTTGGCGATCATCGGTGCCCCGCGATCCGCATGCAATTGCAGGGTGTTGGGGCGGATGCCCTGGCGCGCGGCCGTGACTCGGACCAAGCGCGTCGCCAGCTGGCCGGTCTCCTGGTCGGCCACCATCCAACCCACGACGAAGCGGCTGTAGATATCCAGAATCAGGTACAGGAAGAGAGCGGGGCAGCGACGCAGGGTCGGCAGCCTCGTAATGTCCCACGACCACACGCGATTGGGCTCAGAAGCGACGAGCTCAGGGACCGGGCGCTGAGGATGGCGCCGCTGGTTGCGCCGATCCTGCGAGGCTCCTTGCTCGGCCAGGATTCGATACATCGTCCGCACCGCGCACAGATAGCGGGAGTCGTCATCGAGCAACGTCGCAACAATGGCGGCCGGAGCCACATCCACGAACCGAGAGCTGGTGGCCAGATCCAGAACCTCTTGCCGTTCTTTGTCGGGCAGGCGACGGTGACTCCGTCTGGGTCGGCGGGCTTGTGCGGTTCTTGCGGCCGGATGGCGGTAGCGCCAATAGCTGGCTCGGGCGACTCCGAAGGCGTCGCAGGCCCGCACGACCCCCACCTCAGGCCGCAGCTGGTCGACGGCTCCCATCAGCTTTCGCCGTCGCTGCTGGGCAGAGCCGTCGAGATCCCCAGCAGCCGTGAGACTTTTTTTGGACATCGATGATCAGCTCGGCCTGCTCGAGCCGATGCCTGAGCTGTGTATTCTCGCGCCGGAGTCGCTCCAGCTCCCGGGACTCTGGAGTCCGAGTGACGGGCCGTCCTGCCGGCTTGTCCGTGAGTGCTCCAAGCGCTCCCAGACGTCGCTGCTCGCGCCACTTGCTCAGCAATGAGGAGTAAATTCCCTCGCGCCGCAACAGCGCCCCGATCTCACCGGGCTCGCTGCAGCGGTCGACAGCCTCCAGGATCGAGAGCTTGTACTCCGCGCTGAATCGACGCCGCTGGGGCCGTTGCGGGACGCCGGTATCTTCCATCGCGCGCCGGCTCCGACTCCGTTGCCCGGCCTCCTCCTCCGTCCCCAAGTCCGATCTCGAGTCCTCCTGCAAACCCTTCGGTCTACCCATGATGATCAAACCTCCTCCGCTCATAGATTATCGGCGATGGAGTGATTCAAGGGATGTTGGCACGTAGAGGTCTTCGCGATTGTCGGCCCTAGCAAGAGCAGGTTGTTATCTGCGGGGGCGATAGCGAACTTTGTTGTGGGTGCGGGAAGAAGTTTCAAGAGGCGCGCTCAGACGAAGGGCGCTAGGCCGGCTACCCGGGGCGCTAATGCGGCGAGGACTGCTGGAGAAGTGGAGGTTTGGAGGTTGCGGATTGCCGCGGTCTTAATCTATTGGGTGTCGTTGCTATTGACGTGTATCTAAGGTGCGCGTATTCTATGCTCCATCAGCGATTCTTAATGAGTGCAGAGTCTTGCGGGACAGGCCGAGCGTGTCGCTTGAGCAAGTTTTGGCAGGGGACTCCCGAGCGATGGTTGGGGGGAGACGGGTATCGGAATACCTCAAAACAGGGAAGTGTGGGGCAATCTATGGCTGATAAGTCCATTCTGGTCGACGCATTTACACGAATGGCGCGATTTGATTCGTCCGGTGCGAAGACAGAGCTCATGGTAGAGGCATCGAAGCATAGCCTCGAAGAGTGGAAAAACTTGAACCGGGCCAAGACAGGTGGCGCAGGCTTTGCCACCGGCGTCTTGGGCGGCCCTTGGGCGCTTGCGGCCGAAGGCGCAGATCTGGCATACCTACTTCGCACAGCTGCCCGTGCAGCGATTGGAGTCGGACATGTCCTAGGAGAGGAAGTGGAGCACGAGGAGGATATGTACGCAATCTTAGCGATCTGGTCCGGTGCTGCAGAGGCGTCACAGCACGTCGTGGCTGGAAAGTTTGTCGTTAAGGTTGGGGGAAAGGTGGGGATGCAGTACGCTGCAGCTACAACCGCGACGATACTGGCAAAGTCCGCCTTGAAGGGAAACTCGAAGCTGGCGGTTAAGATCACTTCAAAGGCTGCTGCCAAATTGGGGGCAAAACTGGCAGCAAAGGTAAGTACGAAGTGGATTCCCGTCTTCGGGGGGGTCGCGTCGGCTGCTGTTAATCTTTGGGTCATGAATGGCATTTTGGATGCCGCTTACGGTCGTTATACGAATCCTTACATCATCTTTGATGAAGACCCAGAGTCGTAGCCCGATTAGGTTTTGTTTGGCTCTTCAGGGATCAAGGTGGCGATGGCCACTGGGTGCACGATCGGCCACATAGGCACTGCTGTCCCACAAACTCACGCCCCGATCTCCAGCGTGAGCTGAGCGCTTTGCCGGTCCGGTGGCTGATCGGGCGGCTTGAGTAGGCCTGCGAGGCTTCGACGTTCGAAGAGATTGAGCTGCAGCAGGCGTAAGAGCTGAGAAAGCGACCAGCCCGTGCGGCCCAGGAACTTCAAATAAGCTAAGAGCAAGTAGGCAATGAGGGCGACCCAGATTTGAGACAAGATCGCGTTGCGAGGTCTGCCCAGGAAGCTCTTGATCTTCAGGTTCTGTTTGATCCACTTGAAGAAGAGCTCGATCTGCCAGCGATCCCGGTAAACCTGGGCAATCGTCGAGGCCGCCAGGTCCAGGTCGTTGGTGAGGAAAACGTAGTGTTTTCCGGTCTCGGGATCTCGGTACCTGACCCGACGGAGCTGGAGTCCGTAGCGTTCGGCATTGGCGCCCTTGAGGCGGATGATCTGATCCGAAGTCAGCCCCTTCGCTCGACAGACTTTTTTCCGCTGGATCACCTGGAAGGGAACGTCTCGCTTCATCCGTGTGACGAAGCGGATCCCCTTTTGGTTCAGTCGGTTAAAGAGCTCATAGTCGAAGAAACCTCGGTCGAAGACGACGACGCTGCCGGCCGGCAGATTGAGGGCGCGAGCCCAGTGAATCTCATGTTGGCGGCCTTCGGTGATGGAGACGAAAGCCGGCAGATGCCCCTCGTGATCCAGCCCCACATGCAGCTTGATGGCTCCCTTCTTCGCCTGGTAGATGGCCCAGGGAAAGACCGAAGCAGTCAGGTTGATGATCGAGGCGTCGAGGGAGATGAGCCTCTTCTTGAACCGAAAGCGATGGCCGGGAGCGACCGTCTGCGTACGCGAGAGCAGTTGGTGGAAGATCTCTTCGAAGAGCTCGGCGGGCTGTCGCTCGTTGACCCGGGCCAGGGAAGACCTGGCAATCCGGCGGGCTCCGAGATGGTAGAGCTTGCGGGATTGGGCGTTGAAGTTCGAGACGAGGTCTCGGAGGCTGACGCGCCCTGCGAGCTGGGTAACCATCAGAGCAAGGACCTGATTCCAACGGCTGATGGAGCGAAGTTTGCGGCCAAGATGATGGCGCTGAGCGGCTGTCTGGAATTCGTGTCGAGGAAGGAGTTTGAGAAGCTGGGCGAAGACGATAGAATGATGAGTCAAGGCCTGGTTGCTCTTTTGTTTTCAGTGGTTTGGGTCGCGCCACCATTGTAACAAGGGGTCACGGAATCAGGCTTTTCTTTTCTGAGTTTGTGGGACAGCAGTGACAACGGTCCAACCATGAGTGGGTTCTGTCCGCACTGAGAGCTGCATTTGCGCTAGGAGGCCTCAGATAAGCTGAGGAGGCACAGTAAGAAGGTCTGTGGCTCGTCTATAGTACATTTTGGGTATTTGACCATAGCTTCATGGGCGCACTATCATAAAGGAGGCAAGCAAATCTTAAGGGGAGGTGGGTCTAAATGGCGAAGCGCGGGTTTCAAATGAGAAGGCCGTGGCGGTATTTGTTCAGTGTAAGGCCTGGTAACTTTTTGAGGTATATGCTGATGCGCGCTGCGCGGAGGGGCTCGGAGATGTTCTTAATTTGCAGGGTGGCAGAGTGCCTGGTAAAGATCCTGTCGAGGAGCGCGGGCAGCTCATGCCAAGGAGTAGCAAAGTGAAGCAAGAAGTGCCCTCGGGCTTTTATTTGAGAACTGCTGGAGAAGTTGCTGGGTTGTACCAGCCTGGTGAAGCCCCACTGCTGTTCGAGAGTGAGGCGATCGATATTAATTCAACTAGGGCCCACGAGGTAGGTCACAAGCAACTCTGCGATACCTCGCCTCTTGGTTTGTATCTGAAAGGATTGGTCCTCTCGGTCAGGGGGAAGGGAGAGGCGGAGGCGGCTGCCGTATCTAGGCTAGTTGCTTTGTGTATTCAGCAGTGTTGGTACTGCCAAGAGGGCTACGCAACCTATAAGCAGTTAAATTATTTGTTATCTAGGGGTAAGGTCGCAGATGCGAGAAGTCTTCGCGCCTCTCTGCTTAGCCCGTATTCAGTGGCGCTCGCGAACTTTGACTTCGAAGGCTTTGGTATTAGCGAACTTCTGGCTTCTTCGGAAGGGGATGTGTCCAATGTCCGAGTCTTAGTAGCTCTCGAATTTGCCGCCTATGTGGTTGCTCGTGGAGCTATGTCTCTGCCGCTGTCGCAGATACTGAATAGAGCTGCCTTCGACGATCGTGAAGTGCTTCTGGCGGTTCGAAAGGATCCTCCTGATCTTCGTCTCAAGACGCTTAAGGCTCACTGTTGCCAGGAATATATCGAGAGTATTTCCAGGGAAGTATTCCTTGCCTTCGAAGAGATGAAGTCCGTCAAGACTTCGAGGCCACTGGACGATCGGATGGATCGATGTGCGAGCGCTCTCTGTCGAAAGGCGGGGGTGAGGTATCAGGCGTCATACGAGGTCGATGTTTCGCGGATGTTTAGTACTATGGGTGTTCTAGGTGTGGAGTTTGAGGATCAGAGGGATATGCACTTGCGGAAAAGTCTCGCCTTTGAGGCGGATTCTCGAGTGGTCAGGGGCAAAGGCTTTGTGACAGATCGAGACTGGAAAGACTCACTAACAGTCAGCGACACAGCTCGTTACTCTCTTGCTCTTCCAGTAGAAAAGCTCTCTGGTGGCAAGTCAACAGCCCCTGATGTGGTTTGTGAGCTAATTCCATTCTCGTCAGCAGATGACTGTTACTATCCGTCGTTTCACTTCTTTGCGACTTTTGGGTTGAGCGAGGGCGGTCAAGAAGTGGCAGGCCTTCTGAAGCTGGGGGCCGAGATTCCTCAGGCTATTTTTTCGGAGGAGAAGCCGAGCTCGCTACCGGGGTTAGTGCCTCACCAGAGTTGGGTCTGGATAGTTCACTGGACTGTCTTCGTTCCAGGTGCATCTTTTCGGTTGTTGGATTTTGATGAGCTCTCTAGCTTCGGTCCGGTGCTTAGTCCAGTCCTGCCGCATGAACATGTCCACGGTCGCCATAGTGATACATACAACGTGAGTGGGTTTCATGCCCTGGCAGGCAGTGGTCAGGATGGTTCTAGTTTTGTCTTGGAGCGTGCTAAGGGCTCTGATGGTGTGGCATTGCTCTATCAGTCGGAGGATGATTTGATTAAGCCTCTGTTTGTTTCTTTTGTGCCCGGTATTGATCATAGTCCTCATGTTACAAAGGCATCGCCGGTTCTTCAGCGTGTATGTGCTGCTATCGCCTCAGGGGCTTACGCAATGATTTCGGCTCAATCTGGTGGTGAGTGAATGAGATTGCTTGATGATACGGGTCTTCCTCCTGATGTCCTTGCTCTGTTGGGTGAGGGGGGCGTGGGAGGGAGCCTCCATCTAGTGCTCCGCAATGCCTCAGGTGGATATACAGCTATTCGAAACTCGGATATGGACCTGGTTCGTGAAGTCTGCATTCTCACTGCTGCTGCTTTGGGCTCTACTCTGTCGGGCTGGGCGCCTTCTGCCATCGTTGCGCTGATCTTCTTGTTTGTGGACGTCAGGAAGAAGGGTATTGTCTTGTCTGTGGATCAAGGGGTCGTTCTTAACGAGATTCGGTGTTCGCCAGGCTTGTCGGCCAAGCAAGTCTCTTTTGGGGTAGATATAGAAGAGGCTGTTGTAAGAGATCTCCTGGAGACTCTACTGCGCGTCCCGAGGTCAAATGGAGAAGAGGTGGCCCTGGTTAAGAAGGCGGATGGCGCTTGGTATCCTCTTGATGTTTGAGAGCTGCGCAGATCTGTCCTTTTCGGGACCTGAGAACGGGCGAGAGAAGGAGGCCTCGGCGTCCGGGAGTTTACGCTTTTGGCGAGCGCTTGATCGTGTCGCTCAACTTGCAA
Organism: Acidobacteriota bacterium; assembly: GCA_034211275.1. Classification (NCBI taxonomy): domain Bacteria; kingdom Pseudomonadati; phylum Acidobacteriota; species Acidobacteriota bacterium. Next base: position 12,596 of record JAXHTF010000080.1, on the reverse strand, counting down.
GTCAAGTAATGATTGGAGCGGTGTCCTGGCTGGAGCTTCTGTTGGCTGTACAAGTCCTGTTCTTGCCGGATACCCTCCTCGCCTCTGTAGGGCCGGCCACAGAAGCGACACTCTAGACTGGGGACACGAACAACACTGTGGGTCCTGTGAGGTGATTCCTAAAGGGTCTTCTCGGGAGCCCCTGAGCTCCAACCCTCCCCGTGATACCTTCGCCCCCAAGTACGAGCGCATCCGAGCCAAGGCAGGGAAGCACCCAGGCCACTAGGTCTCTAGAGAGCCGATGGGCACCCAGCTGCACGACTCCCACGCCCGGGCGTGGCGCTCAGGTTCATCCATTGGCGGACTAGTAGGGAGTAGGCCGAATGGTGAGAGGAGCGAGCTGGATAGCGTTGATCGTGGGTACCGTTTGCCTCCTGTTCATGGTCGCAGGGGAGGCTCGAGGAGAGTACATCAATGCTTTCGAGTGCGCGGACGAGTGGGACGAGCAGATCGACAGCCTCGAAGCCAACTTCGACCTTTCCCGGGCGCGGATCGAAGAAGAAAAGAAGCGAGGAGAGATAGAAGACCCGTGGGTCGTGGTGTACAAACCGGGAGCGACGACCGTCTTTGGCTTTGCGCCGCTGTACCTGGAGAGCGTGAGTCCCTACGGCTCGGGTGCGCAGCGGCACTATGCGCACCTCCCCGCTCCCAAGTCAGAGGTGATCCAGAGAGCTCTTCGGAACCTGGGACTCGAGAGCTGCGACTGGACCACCGAAGATGGCAGCTGCATCATCCGCTCCGGCAAGACAGGCCCCACCGGCATTCAGACCTTCCTCGACATGAAGATCGCGACCCTGGGCGATGGCCAAACGGTGGTCCGGTGTGGGCCGCTGCTGTCGGACGAGTGGCAGTACGACCCCGAAAACCCAGCTCCCAATGGATTTGAATGCACGGCGGGTGGGGCGGAAGACATCGAGAGGATGGTGGAGCAAGGGCCTCTGACTCGTAGGTCCGCCAGGTCTCTGGAAGCCACCCAATACTTGCCGGCCAGGACGACGACCGAATACGACCCAGGTCGCTTTCGCGTGTTCGGTCTGGAGCCGTACCGGTTGGAGCATATGGCGCCTACCAACGGGGCTTCCAGCATCCATCGCTTCGAAGCCTTCTTCCCCTTTCCGAAAGAGGTCGTGATCACGTCGGTGTTGCGGTCCCTGGGAAAGGAAGCCTGTGATGAGGTGAGGAAGGGGAAACAACCGGAGTGGGCCTCCAATCCTGACGATGCAGATGTCTGCGTGGTTCGAGACGGTGCGATGGAAAATGGGAACGAGATTCGAGGGATCATCCAGATCGCAGCGCACCGTGTCGCCGACAGGGAAGGTGGCGGGATCGGCGCCACGCTGGTCTGTCGTCAATTCATCGAATGAGACGGTGTGCGGTGACGATGCCGCCGGGCTAGGCTGAGAGGCTCCTCTCGCTCGGTCCCGACAAGTCTCAGCCGCGCAATCCTGAAAGTCAGACTCCATGCGCTACTGGATCAACACCGTCTCCCGCAATCATGTGCAAGCGGGCGTGGAGGGCGGTTTTACCCAGGCCGACCACGGAAAGCCCACGCGGCTCCAACGGCTCGAGCGAGGCGACTGGATCGCGTTCTACTCTCCTCGGACGGAATTCCGAGGTGGCGAGCCGCTCCAGGCGTTCACAGCGATGGGGCGGATCGTGGATGAAGAGCCCTATCAGGTGGAGATGAAGCCGGACTTTCATCCGTGGCGGCGGCGGGTGGAGTTCCTGGAGAGTACGGAGGCACCGATCCGTCCGCTGATCGAGGGATTGAGCTTCATCCAGAACAAGCAGCGATGGGGCTACCCCTTCCGGCGGGGGCTTTTCGCGGTGGAGCGGGCCGACTTCGAGCGCATCGCGGAAGCGATGGGCGCTCAACTCGAAGTCGCATCCTAGGGAGCGGGAGAAGGGGACGCTGAATCGGCCGCCTCCTGCGCCGAGGGGCGTTGCCGTTCAGCTGCTGGGGAGGTCAATTCGTTGCGGAAAGGCCAGGCATCCAAATGCTGAGGTGGCTCGCATGGCTGGAGATCGTCGCGGCGACGATTCTTTTCGTCTTCGCCGCAAGGCCCTTCTTGGCTGGCTGCTCCGGCAGGCTCCTGGGCCTCGATTGTGAGAGCTGGGCGATCTGGAGCGTGAACCTCTTGGGTCCCCTCGCGATCCTCGCGTGGGTCTGCTCTGCGTGGTCCTTGAAGAGCCGATCCGCCAAGCCGCAGGTCGTTTTGGCCCTGGGGGGCGCCGGAATCATGATCTACTGGTTGTTGCATGTATTGTGACCCAGTACGGCGCTCCTAGGAGCGCGTGCCGGAGCCAGTAGAAAGGTGAGGTCGGGAATGAGCCCCCATTCGGAGAACCACCGGATCGATCGCATTGGCTGGCTGCGGGCCGCGGTGTTGGGCGCGAACGATGGCATCGTCTCCACGGCGAGCTTGATTGTCGGAGTGGCTGCGGCGGAGTCGACCCATGGGGCCGTGGTCATCGCGGGGGTGGCCGGACTCGTCGCGGGTGCCATGTCCATGGCGGCGGGAGAGTACGTGTCCGTAAGCTCGCAGGCGGACACCGAAAACGCCGACCTGGCACGGGAGCGCGAGGAGCTGGCGACCGACCCCGAGTTCGAGCACGAAGAGCTCGCTGCCATCTACGAGCGGCGGGGGCTGAGTGAGGAGCTGGCCCGGGAGGTGGCGACTCAGCTCATGAAGCACGATGCTCTCGGCGCCCACGCGCGGGACGAGCTGGGGATCTCCGAGGCCACCACCGCGCGCCCCATCCAGGCAGCTCTGGCGTCCGCCGCTACCTTCGCCATCGGAGCGGCCCTTCCGCTTCTGACCGTCTTTCTAGCGCCGTTGGAGCGGGTACCCGTGGTGGTCTCGATTACGTCTTTGGGATTTCTAGCACTGCTGGGGGGGATCTCTGCCCGGGCCGGCGGAGCTCCGGTAGGCGTTGCCATCGGGCGCGTGACGTTCTGGGGCGCCTTGGCCATGGCCGCGACGGCGGGCATCGGCGTGCTCTTTGGGATCTCCACCTGACGCTGCGGAGCCGACCGGTCTACCTGGACATGCTGCCGGTGGCGCGACGCAGGTCGGCAGGTTGCCTACCCCTCCCCCCGCCCCACAAGCATCGCATCCCCATAGGAATAGAACCGATACCTCCGCTCCACCGCCTCCCGGTACGCATCCAGCACCCGCTCTCGCCCGGCGAGGGCGCTGACGAGCATGAGGAGGGTGGAGCGGGGGAGGTGGAAGTTGGTGAGGAGGAGGTCGACGGCTTGGAAGGGGAAGCCGGGGCGGATGAAGAGGTCGGTGTTGCCGGACCCCGGGAGAATCTCGCCGCCGCTGGCGCGGGCGGCGCTTTCCAGGGTGCGGACGACGGTGGTGCCGACGGCGACGATGCGGCCGCCGGCGGCGCGGGTGGAGCGGATGGCCTCGGCGGCTTCCTCGCTGACGCGCCAGCGCTCCCGGTCCATGACGTGCTCGTGGGCGAGCTCGGCGGTGACCGGTTTGAAGGTGCCGATGCCGACGTGGAGGGTGACGGTGGTGCGGCGGATGCCGCGGTCTTCTAGCTGCTGGAGCAGCTCGTCGGAGAAATGCAGCCCGGCGGTGGGGGCGGCGATGGCGCCGGGGTGGCGAGCGAAGACGGTTTGGTAGCGCTCGTGGTCTGAGGCTTCGTCGGGGCGCTTGATGTACGGCGGCAGGGGGACATGGCCCAGGCGCTCCAGGTGCGGCTCGATGGGCTGGTCGAAGCGGGCGCGGTGGCGGCCGTCGTCGCCTTTGGAGAGGATCTCGAGGCTCGGGCCGTCGGGGAGCTGGAGGATGGTGCCGGGGCGGGCCTTGCGGCCGGGCTTGACGAGAACTTCCCATTCCAGAGACGGGACTTCCCGCTCCAGAGACGGGGCATCCCCTTCCGGCGCGGGCTCGCTGCCCTCGGCGGATCTCTCGCTGGAGGAGCTCTCGCGGGGGACTGGCTCTACGAGGAGGATCTCCACCTTGCCGCCGGTGGGGCGGTGGGCGAAGAGGCGGGCGGGGATCACGCGGGTGTCGTTGACCACCAGCAGGTCGCCGGGCTGGAGCAGCTGGGGCAGGTCGGCGATGAGGCGGTGGCGGTCCTCGCCTTCGGCGTCGAGGACCAAGAGGCGGCTCTGGCCCCGGGGGAGGGCGCGTTGGGCGATGAGCTCTTCGGGGAGCTCGAAATCGAAATCGCGGGTCAGCACGGGTTCCCTCCTCGGAGGCTCGATCTGCGGAGAGCTACTCGTCCACCGGGACGGTCGAGAGAGCGCCGCCCGATGCAGGAGTTGCAGAACGCCAGCCGGCGAGGACCCAGACGCCCAGGACGAGAGCCAGCACCATCACCACCGAGCTGCCCCAGAACGGCCATTCCGGCCCCAGATGCTCGAACATCCAGCCGCCCCAGAACGGCCCTACGGCGCGGGCCAGGGAGCTGGGGGAACGGGTGAGGCCGAGGGTGGCGCCCTGGCGGCCGGCGCTGGTGAGGCGGCTGATGAGGGCCGGGATGGACGGGGTGTAGAGGCCGGAGCCGATGGCCAGCAGGGCGGAGAAGAGGAGCAGCAGGCCGAGATTGAAGGCCAGGGGTAGCAGCGCCAGGCCGGCCATCATCACCACGATGCCGGTGAGGATCAGCGCCCGCTCGCCGAAGCGGTGGGTGAGGCGGCCGATGAGGCCGCCCTGGATGATCACCATCAGCACGCCGATGAAGACGAGGAGCAGTCCCGTCTCCTTCACCCCGAAGCCGAAGCGTTCCTCGCAGAAGAGGGCGAGCATGGATTCCATGGCGGAGAAGGCGAAGACCACCAGGAAGACCAGCGCCAGCAGCCAGATCAACGATCGCTTGCGGCCTTCGCCGCCGCCACCGTCCGCCGCTTCGGAGCCTTCCTCGAGGCCTCGGAAGTCGAACCAGCGGAGGCGGAAGCGCTCCTCGCCGGTGTGCCGGGCCTCCGGGGGCAAGGACTCCGGCAGGCGAACCACGGCGAGGACGAAGTTGAGCAGCGACAGGGCGGCGGCGGCCAGGGGGACCGCCACGTGGCCGCCGACTTCCGCCAGGATCGCGCCCATGGCCGGGCCGAGGACGAAGCCGAGGCCGAAGGCGGCGCCCACCAGGCCCATGCCCTTGGCGCGGTCCTTGCCGGTGGTGACGTCCGCTACGTAGGCCTGGGCGGTGGAGTAGTTGGCGGCGAAGATGCCGGCGGCGGCGCGGGCCAGGAAGAGCATCCACAGGCTGGGCGCCAGGGCCAGCAGCAGGTGGGCGATGCTGGTGGCGAAGATGGTGACCAGGAGCACCCGGCGGCGGCCCCAGCGGTCCGAGAGCTGGCCCCAGAAGGGGGCGAAGAGGAATTGGCCGAGGCTGTAGACCGAGGAGAGGAGGCCGATTTCCAGTGCGCTGGCGCCGTAGGTGAGGGCGTAGAAGGGCAGCAGCGGCAGGATCATGCCGAAGCCCAGCAGATCCAGCAGGATGGTGAAGAAGATGATGCTCAGGGGGCCGCGCCGGCGCTGGCCGGCGGAGGGCTCAGAGGGCGGCCCGTTCTCGGTGGCTTGGGTCATAGCCGGCGCAGTCTAACAGCCCTTGATGAAAGTCGGGGGCGCTCTCGAGGGGCCGGGATGTCTACCAGGGTCTGCGGGCGAGATCCGGGTCCGAGACCGAGGCGGGTTCCGGCAGCGGCGCCGACGGGCTGGAGGAGCGGCGCTTGGGGTCGAGGCGGTCCCGCAGGCCGTCCCCCACCAGATTGAAGGCGATGACCGTCAGCGCGATGGCGATGCCGGGGAAGAGGGCGGCCCACCAGGTGCTGCCCAGGCTGTCGTAGCTGTTGCGCACCATATTGCCCCAGCTGGGCGTCGGGGGCCGGACGCCGAAGCCGAAGAAGGAGAGGGCGGCCTCCGCCAGGATCAGATTGCCCACCAGCAGCGCCGACGAAACGATGAGGGGCGTCAGGGCGTTGGGCAGCAGGTGGCGGGTGAGCACTGCCAGCGGGTGCAGGCCGATGCTGCGGCTGGCGAGGACGAACTCCTGCTTCTGCAGGCTGACGATCTCCGCCCGCGCCAGGCGGGTGAGGGTCATCCAGCTGGTGCCGCCGAGGAGCAGGATGATCCACCAGGTGTTGGGGCGGAAGAGGGCCGCCAGGGCGATGATCAGGAAGAGTTGGGGGAAGGCGAGGAGGGCATCGACGGTGCGCATCAGGAGCTCGTCGAGCCAGCGGGGGCCGATGGCGGCGAGGGAGCCGACGGTGAGACCGAGGGTGAAGGCCAGGAGCATGGCCAGCAGGGCGATGGAGAGGGAGATGCGGGCGCCGCCCATCAGCCGCGACAGGATGTCTCTCCCCAGGCTGTCGGTGCCCAGGTAGAAGGTGCGGGTGTCGGCGATCGCGCCGTCCCGGAGGTTGAGGATCTCGTCGGTGCTCACCACCTCCACCATCTCCCGGCGTTGGATGCGCGCCGAGGCGCCGGTGATTCGCACATCGTCGGCGAGCCGAATGCGGCCCTCGCTGAGCTGCACCTCCAGCAGCCGGGTGCCGGGAGGACGGTCCCGGCTGGATGCGGAATCCACCTGCGCCGAGGGCTCCTGGGGCGTCGGCAGCAGCGCCGGAATCGCCAGCAGGGCGAGGAGCAGAAGGCCGATCTGCAGCTCCCGCACTCCGCCCAAGGACAGAAAGCTCCGGCCGGAAGGGTGTGTGTTGAGCATTCCTCTAAGCATCCCGCACCCGAGGATCCAGGGCCTGGTGCAGCAGATCCGCCAGCAGATTGCCGAGGATCACCAACACGGCGCTGAAGGCGGTGCCGGCGAGGACCAGGGGGTAGTCCCGGGAGGTGGCCGCCAGGTAGAGCAGCCGCCCCAGGCCGGGCCAGGCGAAGACCATCTCGGTGACCAGGGCGCCGTTGAGCACCGCCGGCAGGGACAGGCCGAAGAGCTGGGCCACCGGTACCAGGCTGTTGCGCAGCCCGTGGACCCACAGCACCCGCCCTTCCGACAAGCCTTTGGCCCGCGCCGTCCGCACATAGTCCTGGCCCAGGCTGTCGAGCAGGCTGTTGCGGACGAAGCGGGCCACGGGAGCGGCGGAGGTGCCCCCCAGCACCAGCGCCGGCAGCAGCAGGTGGCGGAGGACGTCGAGGGCCTGGGCCGAGGCCGGCCCGTCGACGCCCCCGGCGCTGGCCATGCCGCCGGCGGGGAGCAGATGCCAGTGCAGATGGAAGAGCAGGATGAGGATGAAACCGAGCCAGAAGCGGGGGATGGAGTAGAGGAAGAGGGACACCACCCGCAACGCCGAGTCGTAGAAGGTGCCCACCCGCCGGGCGGCGAAGACCCCCAGCAACAGACCGCCGCCGTATTGCAGCAGCAGGGCGGTGAGGCCCAGCAGCAGCGTGTTGGGGAGGGCCTCCAGGATGAGGTCCAGGGCCGGCCGCTGATGGGTGAAGGAGATGCCCCAATCGCCTCGTAGGACGATGGCGCCGAGCCAGCTCAGATATTGCTCGTGAAGAGGTTTGTCGAGGCCGTAGGAGGCACGCAGATTCTCGATCTGCTCGGCGGTGAGCCGGGGATTCTCAAATAGGGTGAGGGGGCTTCCCGGCGCCAGCCGGACCAGCAGGAAGGTCAGGGTGAGGACCAGGAAGAGCAGCATCACGGAGGATGCCAAGCGCCGGAAGATGGGGCCGGCCATAGGGCTCTCCGCTCACGATTCCGGGATCAGCCACCACTCGTGGAGGTTGTGCAGGGTGCTGATGGGATTGGGGCGGGCTCCTTGGAGGCGCCAGCTCATACCCACCAGACGCTGGGGCTCCCACAGGATGGTCATGGGCTGGTCGCGGTGCAGGAGCTCTTGGATCTTGTAGAGATACGGTTTGCTGTTCTCCAGCTCGAGCTCGGAGCGGGCCGCTTCCAGCAGCCGGTCCACTTCAGGATTGGAGTACGAGCTGAGGTTGAGGCGCTCCTCGATGGACTGGCTGTGGAAGTAGGGGCTGAGGTCGAGGCTGGTCTCGACGGCGAGGCCGGTGATGGTGGCTTCGAAGGCGCGGCGGTCGAGGAGGTCGCCGATGGCGTTCCAATCGAGGGTGGCGGGCTGGACGTCGATTCCCACCTGGCGCAGCTGCTGTTGGATCATCACTGCGGCGTCCACTCGTTCCTGATTGCCGGCGTTGACCATCAGCTCGAAGCGGAAGGGCTGGCCGTCCCGGTCGAGGATTCCGTCGCCGTCCGCGTCCTTCCAGCCGGCGGCGGCCAGCAGCTCCCGGGCTTGGTCGGGATCGTAGGGGAACTCCTCGATGTCGGGGTTGTGTCCCCAGACGCTGGTTATGTAAGGCGACGGCGAGGTGCGCGCGTAGCCGAACCAGATGGTGTCGACGATGGCCTGGCGGTCGATGGCCAGGGTCAAGGCTTGGCGCACCTGGGTGTCGGCAAAGAGGGGGTTGCGCAGATTCCAGATCAGGGTGGTGAATTGGGGCGGCCAGAAGGTCACCAGCTTGGTGTCCGGCCCGGCGGCCACACGGTCCGCCGTCGCCGCCGGCACCTGCCGCATGAAGTCCAGGCTGCCCGCCAGGAGCTGGGTGAGCTGGCTCGCGCTGTCCGGAATGATGCGCAGGACGGCCCGGTCCAGATAGGGCTTGCCGGGCTCGAAATAGCGCTCGTTGCGGCGCAGGACGATCTCTTGTTGAGGCTTCCAATCCTCCAGATCGAAAGGGCCGCTGACCACCAGGTTGTCGACGAACCAGCGGCCATTGCGCCGCCACTCGGAGAACGGCAGCTTCTCCCATGCGTGCTTGGGCAGGATCACGCCCTCGTTGACGTGCACCAGCTGTCCCGGGTAGGCGTGGGTGAAATGGAAGCGGACGGTGTGCTCGTCCAGGACCTCCACCTGGGTGATGGTGGCTTTGAGGCTGGCGTTGTCCCAGGCGATCTCCGGGGAGGTCTGAGCCTCCCAGGTCCAGCGTACGTCCTCGGCGGTGATGGGGACGCCGTCGCTCCACACCAAGCCTTTGCGGATGTGGAAGGTCAGAGTCTTGTTGTCCTCGCTGAATTCCCAGGACTCGGCCAGCTCCGGGCGGAAGGTGGGAGGGCTCTCCTGGTAGTCGGGCTGTTCTTCCAGCAGGCTGAGGAAGAGGCGCTGGCAGAGCTCGGTGGTGGGCTGGGAGCTGCTGGTGGCGAGGATGTTGACGCCGCTGATGTCGCCGGTATAGCCGATGACGGCGGTGCCGCCGCGCACCGGTTCCTCGGGGATCGGTCCGTGGGGGGGACCCTCCCCCGTGCCGTCGTCACCGCCGCAGCCAGCGAGGAACGGAGCCAGCCCCAAGAAGAGGACGAGGAGCAGGCTTTGGAGGGATTTAGAGGAGGTCATCGCACAACATCGCGGGTGTGTGCCTCATCGTACTTGAGTGCCCGCAGTGGGTCAATTCATGCCGCCCATAGCAGTCTGCAGGAAACATCGAGGTGTGCTGATACACCAAACCCCACCGCAGAGGGTGGGGCTGGTGGTGGTGGCGAGGGTGCCCGCCGGAGCGGGCTTCGAGCTTATTGGATCTCGAGCCGCCGGGGCTTGGCCTCGTCCACCTTGGGAAGGGTGATGGTCAGGACGCCGTCGCTGAAGTTGGCCTTGGCCTCGTCGGCGCGCACGTTGCGCGGCAGGGTGAAGGCGCGGGAGAAGGCTCCATAGGCCCGCTCGATGCGGTGATAGCTCTCCTTGTCCACATCCTTCTCGAACTTGCGCTCACCAGTGAGGGTGAGGACGTTGTTCTCCAGGCTCAGGCTGACGTCTTCCTTCTTCACCCCCGGGAGCTCGGCTTCGAGGATCAGCTCGTCGGCGGTCTCCCGAATGTCCATGGCGGGAAGCCAGTTGCGATTCGAGTACTCCTCCGTCGACGGACGCAGGCCGCGCTCGAACATCTGGTCGAAGAGGCGGGTGAAGCGGTCGTTGAACAGGTCGTTTCCAGGGTTCCAGCGAGTGATTCCAACGGTCATGGTGTGTCCTCCTTCTGGCTTATCTCGGTCGATCGGTCTCGTTCTCGTCACTTGACTCAGTCGATCCGGGAGGCTTTTGGCTCCTCCGGAAGCCTCTTGGTGAGGATTCCGACTGTCGTCATTACAGTAGAACGCTCAGGTCTTGTTCATTATTCCCGCGTCCTGAGTGAATATTAGTCAAAAGCACTCAGGTATGTCAAGAGGTGAGCCGAGGTCGGTCAGTCCGGGCGCGGGCCGGAGTGGTATCCTCTCGCCATGGCCAGCGCCGAGACTTCTCCCTTCCAGCGCCGGCTATTCATTGGGCTGGTGGTCTTCGGGCTCTTCGTCCTCTTCGACATCGCCCTCTTCGGCTGGTTGATCCTCGATTCCCTTTCCAAGCGCGAAATGGACCGCATCCTCCTGGATACCCGGGAAGAGGCCAGCGAGCTGGCGGACCAGCTGGCTCAGGCCGCCGAAGGGCAGGATCGAGACCTCTTCACCACCATGGTGGTTTCCCAGGAGACCCGGTCTTATATCGAGGACGTGCTGCTGCAGCGCGACCTGGTGGAAACCGTCGAGGTCACCGACAGCGACGGCATCGTGGTCTACCGCAAGGATTCCCGCACCACCATCCCGGCTCTGCCGGAGCCGGAGCGGCTGGCGGAGCTGGTGGCGGGGGAGGACGGGCCGGAAATCGAGCACCAGGTCAGCGAGCAACAGGCCAGCTGGCAGGTGGAGGAGGCCATTGGTGACTTTGCCCTGCTGCGCATCGCGGTGGATCGCCAGGAGCTGGAGCGCCGAGTGGCAGAGCTCCGCCAGGAGCTGATTCGGCGCATGGCGGTGATCGGCGCCGTCACCGTCTTGCTGCTGCTCACCGCCTATCTGGCCATCGGTCTGCTGCTGCGCCGCGCCCGGCGTTTGGAGGATCAGGCGGCGGAATCCAAGCGCATGGCCTACATCGGTACGCTGGCGGCGGGCCTGGCCCACGAGATCCGCAATCCCCTCAATTCCCTCAGCCTCAATATGCAGATGCTCGAAGAAGAGGTGGCGGATCGCCGCGATCAGGGCTCCAGCAGTCAGCGCCTCTTGACCATCACCCGCAGCGAGATCGACCGCCTGGAGCGGCTGGCCACGGACTTTCTTTCTTATGCCCGGCACCGCCCTCTGGAACGAGAGGCAGTGCCGGCGGTGGAGCTGTTGGAGAAGGCCTGCCAGGGAATGGCCGGCGAGCTGCGCAGCCGGCGGGTGGATGCGGTGGTGGAGGACGGCGCCGGTGGCGCTCGGGTGGCGGTGGATTCAGGGCAGATGCAGCAGCTGCTGATCAATCTGGTGAGCAATGCCCTGGCGGCCACCGAGGATACCGGCCGTCCGCCGCGCATCGTGCTGCGGGCCAAGCGTCAGGGCTCGAAGGTGATTCTGGAGGTGGAGGACAACGGCGCCGGCATGGATGCCGAGGAGAGGGAGAAGATGTTCGAGCTCTTCTTCTCCACCCGCAAGGGGGGTACCGGGCTGGGGCTGGCCATCGTCGACCGCATCGCCAAGGCGCACCAGGCGGAAGTGCAGGTGGAGAGCGAGCCAGGGGAGGGCACCACAGTGCGGCTGGTGCTGCCGGAAGCGGCCTGACGTCTTTATTGGCGAAGAGCCTCAGTCGTCGGCGGCGCCGATCATGGCGTCCAGATCTTCCTGGGTGCTGAAGGAGTCGGTGTCCTCGTTGCCGCAGGCCAGGCACATGACCTCGATGAGCTTGCCTTCGGCCCATTCGAACTCGTAGCACGGGGTTTCGCACTCGATGCAGATCAGATAGTCGGGGACGCTCGCCATATTCTTCTACCTCCACCGTTGATTCTATGCTCTCGCCCCGAAGGATGAGGCAAGGGGCCGTAGAATGGGCGCCAGCCCACCATCTCGACGGGCGGCTTTCCGGTCCAGTCACCACTCATGAGCAGAATCCTTTGACCCGGTCAGGCCCCCGTGGTATTCTGCGCCGTCCACGCCGTTGTGGACCTAGTCTGGCGTGGATTCTCGGTAAGAGTTCAGAGTAGGAGTGTTTCAAGTATGTATGCTGTGATCGAAACAGGCGGCAAGCAATATCGGGTTCAGCCCGGCGACGTGATCGACGTGGAGTTGCTCAAGGACGCGGGCAACCGCGGCAGCGAGGTTCACTTCGACCGCGTGCTGATGGTCTCCGGCGACGACGGGACCCAGATCGGCAGCCCGGTGCTCGACGGCGCCAAGGTCAGCGCAGAGCTGGTCGACCGCGTGCGCGGTCCCAAGGTGCTGGTGTTCAAGATGAAGCGCCGCAAGCAATATCGCCGGACCCGCGGCCATCGCCAGGACCTGATGCGCGTCCGCATCAAGGATATCCAGGCCTGATCGCCGGCTCGCGCTCGCCGCGCGGGCATCGGCAGGAGACTCAACACCATGGCTCATAAAAAAGGACAGGGTTCCAGTCGCAACGGTCGCGACTCCAATCCCCAGCACCTCGGGGTCAAGCGTTACGGTGGCCAGTTCGTCACCGGCGGCTCCATCATCGTGCGTCAGCGGGGGACTCGCTTCTTCCCCGGCGAGAACGTCGGGCGGGGCAAGGACGACACCCTCTTCGCCACCTCCGACGGCGTGGTCCGCTTCCAGGA
>JAXHTF010000079.1 GCA_034211275.1 Acidobacteriota bacterium | reverse complement strand
GGCCACCGTCATCGACAACGGTGTGACGCTGGAAACGGTTTCCCTGGCCGAGCTCAGCCGGCGCACCGGAGAGCTTCTGCAGGCCCCCACGGTGCCGGTGAAGATCGTTTCCGAGGTCACCGGGCCGGGAACGGAGCTGGCGCCGGTGCCGGTGGCGGACTCGGTGACCGGCTGTGGTACCTGTGGACCAACGGTGCCCTGTGACGCCGACGGCCCCTTCGACGAAGGCAAGGGGGATTGTGTCGGCTGTGCCGAGATCGGTGATTGTGATCCCGGCCCGTGCGCCTGCTCGACGGTGCTCCAGGACTATTGGACGGGTTGGTACGAAACCAGCAGCACGCCGCTGTACCAGTGGGGCTGCGTTGACTGGCAGTTTGCGGCGGACGAGCGCGCCCGTCTGCACTTCGTCAACTACCGCCGCGACCGGATCCAAGTGGTGCGCATCTGCCCTAGCTGCCCTTCCTGCACCGGCTGCTACAACCAGCAGCAGGTGGTGGACTACCAGACGGATTCGGACTATTGCTACAAGACCTACACCTTCGGCATGGCGTGCGAGACGTGGGACCCGATCATCTATCCCTACGAGCTGTGTCTCTGAGCTAGCGGCGTTCTCGATGCATTGGCGCCCCGATCCTCTCGAGGGTCGGGGCGTTTTGCGTCCATGGCCGATCTGAGTCAGCCATGGCCAGTGCCGGTGCTCTGTAGGTGCCCCAAGTCTCCGAGCCGCCGCCGCCAGATCTCCAGAGGCTCTCCGTGCAGGTCGTCGGCGAGGGTCGCCAGCTCGCCGTCGGGGTCGTCGAGGAGCTCGAAACCGATCCACACTCGGGTGGCGAAGGGTTCGAGGGTGAGATCGAGGCCCCGGCGGGCCAGGGCCTCGGTGGACCAGAGCTCGGCGGCGTTGGTGCGCGGGTCGTGGACCAGCAGCCAGCGGCGGGGGGCGGCTTCGATCTCCAGCGTCGCCAGCAGATCCTCGGGGCCGCTGTTCCCCGAAGTTCCCCCCGAATCGTCGCTTTCCGCCGGTGAAGCAGAGGGTCGGAGCCGGGCAACCCGGTGCAGCGAGCCGATGACCCGGCGGGCGTCGTGGTTCACCACCACCAGGGCAGCGCTGGTCTTCAGGCCGTCGTCGGCTTTGGGGCGGTTGCAGAAGGCGAGGACGCAATCCAGAGCCTCCGGCTTCTCGGGCTCGTTCTCCTTGGGGCCACTCCCCTCGGGGGTCTTCTGCGGGGCGGGGTGGAAGTCCAGCAGGTGCAGATGCCGGCTGCCGGCGAAGAGCGAGCGCAGCCGTAGAAGGGGCGCGATCTGGGCTCGGTGGCGGGCCAGGAAGCGGGGATCCGGATCCTCGTCGAAGCGGGCTCGGCGATAGTCCATGCCGTAGCGTTCCACCAGGCCCTCGGTCTGGCCGTGGCCGAAGAGGGGGAGGCCCGGGAGAGTGGCCAGGAGCGTGGCCAGGGCGAAGTAGCGGTCCCCTTTGCCCAGGCGCACCACGGCGGGTTCTTCGTCCGGGTTGGTGAGGTAGTTGGTGAAGCACTCCGGCAGCCGGCGGTCGAAGTCCAGGGCCTCCAGCAGCGAGCGCCGGAACGCCTCGTTGTCACCCTCCAGCAGGTGATGCATGAAGGAGCTGTGGTACACCCGGTGGAGGCCCAGATTGCGTGCCAGATAGGCTTCCATGAGCCAGAATCCCTCCGCCACCAGCAGGGTGTCCGGGGCCTCCTCCTGGAGCCGTTCCATCGCTTCGAGCCACAGCTCCCGAGGCATGGCCTGCTCGAGCTGAGCCTCGGTGAGACCGTGGTCGGCGCGGGAGGGGATCGCTCCTCCTTGCCCCGGGGATGGGTACCACAGCCGCAGGATGTGGCGCCGCACCAGAGCCATGGCGGCGTCCACTCGCACCACCGGGAACTGCCGGGCCACCGCCACCAGAGCGTCGATTAGGGCCTGCCGGGTCTCCGCCCGCAGGTGATCGAGTTGGGCGGTGTCGTTCCACGGCAGCCCCGTGCCGTCGTTGCCGTGGTAGAGGTAGCGCACCTCGCCGCTCTCCCGGTCCAGTCTTTGGAAGACCACCGCGGCATCGCTGCGGTCGCGGTAGTGGTCCTCGACGAAGAGGCCGACGGCGGGATCCGGCGACAGGTCCGGGCCGGTGAAGGTGTAGTTGGGGTAAGGATTGTCCTCCCGGCTGCGGAAGAGCTCCGGGCGCTCCAGGACCCAGCGAGAGTCCAGCGCCATGTGGTTGGGGACGAAGTCGGCGCCCAGGCGCAGACCGCGGGCGGCGGCGCGGCGGCGTAGATCCTCCAGCGCGCCATCGCCGCCCAAGTGCTCGGCGACGCGGTATTCGTCCACGGCGTAGGCGGAGGCCTCCGCCCGGGCGTCGCCGGCGGCACGCTTGATCCGCCGGGAGGCTTCGCTACGGCGCCAGACTCCCAGCAGCCACAGACCGGTGAAGCCCTGGGCTGCGAGATCGTCGAGGGCCGCGTCGGGGATTTGATCCAGCCGCTCGAGGGTCCGCCCCGGGGAGGTCTGCGCCCCGGCGGTACCCGCGGAGAGCTGATGCAGCCAAACGTCCACGTGCTTGGCCACCAACACCAGCTCCCGCATCCAGGGGCGGCACCGGCCATAGCGCCGGGGAGTGCCTCGTAGCTCCTGGTAGGCGCGCCCCGGCTCCGGCGGCGTTGCGGCGCCCACTCCAAGACCCGGTGCTGGACCCGGTGTTGGATTGGGAGCGAAGAGCGGCCGGTGCTCTTCCCGTAGCACGTCGAGGCCGGTCTCAAGCCGATCCCGGCGTTCGCCGGCGACCCGCCGCTCCAGCGCCAGAACGTGCTCCAGCTGCGCCGCCAGGGAGTCCGGCGCCATGCCGGCGGGAACTCGCAACAAACCGAAGACGCTTTCGTCGCCGGCCCCATAGCCGGCCTCGCCGTCGAAGAAGTGGCCGAGGTGAGCCATCAGCCGCCGGTAGCCGGTTTCCGCTTCCAGCTGCTCGTCATCGAAGAGCAGGCGGCCACCGCGAGCCGCCGGGTTCTCGTTCAGCAGCCATAGGATGAGGGCCTTGTGTAGCAGGAACTCCGGATCCTCCGCTGCAATGTGGGCTTTCTCGGTGTCGGGCTGGTCTGCGCTGCCGACTCCCCCCCGAGCGGTGGGGAAGAGGGCGGCGGTGCGGCGGAGCATGCGGTCGACGGTGCCACGGCCGAAGCCTTCTTGAAGCCAGCTCAGGGCTCGGGCGAGGACCTGCGGGTTGCGCCGTGCCCGGTAGCCCGCCAGCAGGTCCTGGTAGAACTCGTGGAGCAGGCCCAGGGCGTAGAGATCACCGGCGGAGGGTGGGGGAGGGGTGGACGGTTCGGCGAGGGGATCGGCGGCAGTGCGCCGGCGGAGGTCGAGGGCGAGGGAGCGCACGGCGGGCAGATCTTCGAGCAACAGGCCGCCGTCGGTGCTGATCTGGGTCGAATCGAGCCCCAGGCGCTGGCGGGCCTCGGCCGAAACGAAGACTTGGCGACGGCTGCGCCAGGCGCCGGATCCGGCGCCGGGGGAACCGTGGGAGAGGGCCAGCGAGGTCGCCCGTGAGCCTAGCCGTGAGCCCGCCAAGGGCGCGCCGTGGGGCAACCGGCGCCGCCGGGAGGGGCCGCCGATGTGGCGGCGCAGGTCCGCGAGGACGGTGGGCAGCTCCGCCAGATCTTCCACCTGAACGGCCCGGGCGGTCTCCAGGAAGGAGCGGTAGGCGACGGCGCAACGGCCGCCCACCAGCAGCGCCACCTCCGGCCCCAGCTGTTGCCGGAGGTGCAGGAGCTCATGGCCCAGTTGAGGATCGTCTGCGGGATAGATCAGGCTCAGGGCTACCGCCGCAGCGCCCATCTCCCGAGCCGCCGCCACCAGATCCTCCGCCGGCAGATCGGCCCCCAGGGGCAGGACTCGCCAATCCTCCGTCGCCGCCATCGCCGCCGCCAGCAGCGCGCCGAGCTCGTGGCGCTGGCCGCGTAGCGCCGCCGCCACCAACATCGGGGCTCCGGGGGCGGGCCGTTGGCGCTGAATCAGCTGGTGGATGAAGGTGCGCACGGTGCCGGTGGCCAGCTGCTCGTGCATGGGCCGCAGTAGATTGCGGCTCCACAGATCTCCGATGCGCCGCATCAGCGGCACCACCACCTGGGCCAGGGTGCCCCGGGCGCCCAGGTCCACCAGCGCCCCCTCCAGACGGTAGAGCAGTTCCCGGCCGTCCAGATGCTGGACTGCTTCCAGGCAGTGCCGGATTCGCGGATCGTCGTCCTTCGGGGCTGCGGCCTCCGGCTCGGCTTCCACCCGGGCGTCGGACGGCGGCTGTTGTTGGTGCAGCAGCCGCACCAACCGGCGGGTGCTCAATCCGGCGATCTGCCCGATGCTGTGGCCACCATCGGTCAACCGGCTGAGGAGCAACAACCGCTCGATGTCGGATTCGCTGTACAGGCGCTGGCCCCCCGCTGAGCGTTGGGGCTGGATGGCGTCGTAGCGCCGCTCCCAGGCGCGGATCAGATTGGGCTTGAGACCGGTGCGCTGAGCCGCGACGCGGATCGGGAAGCGTGGACTCTCCTCCTTCGGTCCGCGCCGCCCTTCCTTCCGGCGGCGGGAGGAGCTCTGTGTAGGTTTTTGGCCCATGTGTGTATAACTTTTGCGATCTATTGGGCCGATTCCGGAGTTGCGGCAGCGCTCCCAGAGGCTCCCTTAGCCCCTGTAGAAGTTGACTTTGCGATGTGCGGAACGGACTCTCTAGGAGCTAAGCTTGACAGATGTGATACAGGATTGACAATCCGTGACCCGGTGTTATCATCCGACGCACTAAAGTCAGTTCGGAAATCGTCAAGGAACTCTAAAAGCCTTTTTGGATGTACTGCGTGAGATTTTGTCCACAATGATGAAGTCGAAGTCCGGAAGAACTGGGGCCGAAGCCTGGGGGCTCGCCGCCGTGGTGCTCGCCACGATGGCCTTCGCCTCGGCTTGTGCGTCCGGCGCTGGCATCCAGCCCCCCGCCGCAGCTACGGCGACAGCTCCGGGTGAGGCCGCTCCGGGAGCACCGGCGCAGACGGCGGCTCTAACCGTCGAGCCGCACTCCCAATGGGCCGAGGCGATTCTCTACTTCGTCATCCTCGATCGCTTTGCCGATGGTGACGAGAGCAACAATCGGGCCGTAGATCGGGAGGCCCAGGGTGCCTTCCACGGCGGCGACCTGGCCGGCCTGCGGCAGCAGCTGGACGAGCTGGCGGAGCTCGGCGTCACCGCCCTGTGGATCACCCCGGTGGTGAAGAATATCGATCACTTCGTGACCGGCGCCGGCTTTCCGGACTGGGGCTATCACGGCTATTGGGCCGACGACTTCTACTCTCTGGATTCCCGCTTTGGTACCGAGGAAGAGCTGAAGGCCCTGGTGGAAGACGCCCACCAGCGGGGGATGGCGGTGCTCCTGGACGTGGTCTACAACCACGCCGGCTATGACTCCCAATACTTGAAGAACCCGCGCACACGCACCTGGTTGCGGTCGGAGCAATATGGTGGCTGCGGCGCTGACGACCTCACCGGCTGCCTGGCGGGACTGCCGGACTTCCGCACCGAAGATCCCCAGGTGCGGGACTATCTGATGGAGGCCCATCTGGGCCTGGCGGAACGGGTGGGGCTGGACGGCTTCCGTCTCGACACCGTCAAACACGTCAGCCACGACTTTTGGCAGGAGCATCGCCGGCGGGTACGGGAACGGCTGGGGGATGACTTCTTCCTCCTCGGCGAGGTCTGGGGCGGCGACGCCCGCTCCCTCGATCCGTGGTTCGAGGGGGACGAGATGGACGCCGGCTTTGACTTCGGCTTCCAGGGCAGCACGCTGGGCTTCCTCCAGGGCCGCGGCCGGCCGGTGGCCTACAACCGCTATCTGGAGAAGCGCCACGAGGTCCGGGACGGCCACCACCTGGCCCACTACCTGGGCAGCCACGATGTGCCCATGAGCCTCTATCAGCTGGAGGGCGATCTGGAGCGCTTCCGGCTGGCGGCGCTGCTACAGCTCACCACCGCGGGCATTCCGACGATTTACTACGGTGAAGAGGTAGCTCGGCTGGGTGGGGATTGGCCCGCCAACCGCAGCGACATGCCCTGGGGGGATCGAGCCATCGAGCCCGGCGCCGGCGACCCCCGGGACGAGGATCTGCGGGACTTCTACCGCCGCTTGATCGAGATTCGCCGTCAGCATCCGGCACTGTGGCGGGGCACCCACGAGGGCCTCGACTTCGGCACCGACCACCTGGTCTTCCTGCGCCGCGCCGCCGGTGAAGACGGCGAGCTGGCGGACGCCGTGGTGGTGGCGGTGAATCGTTCCGAGGAGCCCGTGGACATCCGATTCGCCTCGCCTTGGCCAGGGGGTTCCCCGGTGCGGGATCTCCTCTCTGGCCAGGCCCCCACCGCGGCCACCGACGCAGCGGGAAGCCCGGAGCTGACCCTCACTCTCCCCGCCCTAGGGGGTGTGGTGCTCGCTCCCGATACCTCGGATACTGGTTCTACGGACACTGTTTCTTCCATGGCCGGCGCCTCGGATACCGGCTCCGCGCCGCCGCCGGAGACCCACAAGGAGTAGCGATCAGTGGCCAGCGTCACCCTCGAACACGTCTCGAAGAGCTACGGCCCGGTACAGGTCATCGCCGATCTGAACCTGGAAATCCGCGATGAGGAATTCATGGTGTTGGTGGGGCCGTCGGGCTGTGGCAAGTCCACCGCCCTGCGCATGGTGGCGGGGCTGGAGGAGATCACCGGCGGCACCATCTCCATCGGCGACCGGGTGGTCAACGATGTTCGGCCCAAGGACCGGGACATCGCCATGGTCTTCCAGAGCTACGCCCTCTATCCCCACATGTCGGTGCGGGAGAATCTGCAGTTCGGTCTCAAGATTCGCAAGATGCCCGCCGAGGAAATCCGTCAGCGGGTGGAGGAGGCGGCGGAGATCCTCGGCCTGACGGGGCTCCTGGACCGCAAGCCGCGGCAGCTCTCCGGCGGCCAGCGCCAACGCGTCGCCGTCGGCCGGGCCATCGTCCGCAAGCCCCGGGTCTTCCTCTTCGACGAGCCCCTCTCCAACCTCGACGCCAAGCTGCGGGTGCAGATGCGCGCCGAGATCACCAAGCTCCAGCGGCGGCTCAAGACCACCACCATCTACGTCACCCACGATCAGGTGGAAGCGATGACCATGGGGCATCGGGTGGCGGTGCTCAAGGACGGCGACCTGCAACAGGTTGGGACGCCCCTGGAGCTCTACGATCAGCCCTCCAACGTCTTCGTGGCCCAATTCATCGGCACGCCGCCGATGAACTTCTTCAGCGCCACCCTCGGGGACGGCGGCAAGACCCTCCAGGGGCCCGGCTTCAACCTGCCGGTGCCGGAGAAGTACCGCGCCGCCGCGACCCAGCGCAACGGCCAGGAGCTCTTGGTGGGGGTGCGGCCGGAGAATCTGCTGGGGGAGGGAGCTCCCACCCGCGGTGCCACCGGTACCATCCCGGCGGACGTGGAGATCGTCGAGCCCCTGGGCCACGAGATCATCGTCCACTGCAAGGTCGGGGATCTGATGATGGCCGCCAAGCTCGATCCCCACCGCATGCCGGGAGCCGGAGAACACTTGGATCTGGTGGCGGAGCTGGACTCGCTGCATCTCTTCGATACCGAGACCGAGCTGCGCCTGAACACGGAATGAGGTGCGGTTTCGCCCCCGAGCCCACGCCATGAAAAGCCCCTATTCGACGAGCCCCCAATCGACCAGCCCCATTCGATGAGCGGCGATAGACCGAGCCCTGAGGAGACCCCCATGCACAACAGATTCTCGCGTACCGGCCTGCTGATTCTCACCCTGGCGGCCCTGCTTCTGCCGGCCTGGGCCCAAGCCCAGACCGAGCTGGTGGTGTGGCACGCCTATCGAGGGGCGGAGAAAGACGCCTTCGAGCAGGTGGTGGCCGACTTCAACCAGGCCATGAAGGCGAAGAAGATCAGCGCCAAGACCCTGGCGGTGCCCTATGACGCCTACGCCGACAAGATCAGCGCCGCGGTGCCCCGGGGCAAGGGTCCGGACGTCTTCATCTTCGCCCAGGACCGCCTCGGCGGCTGGGTGGAGGCGGGCAAGACCGTCGAGCCCATCGATTTCTTCGTCGACGACGCCACCCGCAAGCGCTTCATCCCCGCCACCCGCCAGGCCATGACCTACCAGGGCTCCCTCTACGGCCTGCCGGTGAACTTCAAAGTG
This sequence comes from Acidobacteriota bacterium, assembly GCA_034211275.1. Classification (NCBI taxonomy): domain Bacteria; kingdom Pseudomonadati; phylum Acidobacteriota; species Acidobacteriota bacterium. Next base: position 18,148 of record JAXHTF010000079.1, on the reverse strand, counting down.
GTCACCATGTTCTACAACAAGAAGATGGTGCAGACCCCGCCGACCACCTCGGCGCAGCTGGTGGCGGAGGCGAAGAAGCACACCGACACCGCCGCCGGACGCTTCGGCCTGGCCTATGCCTACTCGGATTTCTATTACCACGCGGCGCTGATGAACGCCTTCGGCGGCGGCGTCTTCGACGACGCCCGCCAGCCCACCGTCAGCCAGAGCGCCAACGTCCAGTCCCTGGATCTGCTGATGAACTGGTACAAGCAGGACGGGATTCTGCCGGCGGAGCCTTCGACGGCCTTGATCACCAATCTGTTCAACGAGGGCAAGGCGGCGATGGTCTTCAGCGGGCCCTGGTTCCTGGGAGAGATCAACGACGACGTGGACTACGGCCTGGCGGTGCTGCCGAAGATCGACGAAGCCGGCGGCACGCCGATGAAGCCGTGGATCACCGTCGAGGGCGCCTACATCGCCCAGCCCTCGAAGCACAAGGATGAGGCCTACGAGTTCGTCCAATATTTCACCGGTGCCGAGGCGGCGAAGGTGATGGCCCTCCAAGGCCGTCAGACTCCGGCCAACGTCCAGGTCTATGGGGATCCCGCGGTGCGCAAAGACCCGGTGCTCCAGGCCTTCCGCCAGCAGGTGGACAACGCCGTTCCCATGCCCAACTACGCCGAGATGACCATGATGTGGTCGCCGGTCACCACCGCCATGAACAAGGTGGTCAAGCAGACCGCCAGCCCCAAGGCCGCCCTGGATACCGCCCAGGAAGAGGTCCAGGAGCGCATCGAGAAGCTGCGTCAATGATCGCCGGCGCCGCCGGGGGCAGGCTGCGGAGGAGGTTCCGCAGTCCTCGGTCCCGGCGGCGGGGAGATGCACCATGAGTCGAGACAAGCTCAGCTCCGACACGGGCCCTGGGGCGGCGACGCGCCGAGTGCGCCTCCTCGCCCTCGGCCTTTTGGTCGGGTTGGCGGTGGGCATCGGGCTGATCGCCTGGCTCGGCAGCGCCGGCCGCCAGGCAACGGTGCGGGCGGCGGAGCGCCAGAGCAGCCTGATTCACCTTTCGGCGCTGACGGATCTGGTGCAGCGGGCCACCGCCGGCGGGGAGGAGAGCTCCGACGACGGTGGAGACGGCGGTGGCGGCTTTTTCGCCGGCGTCGAAGAGGAGATGGCGGAGGAGTCGGAGGAAGCCGAGGAGTCCGGCGGCGGTTTCTTCGCCGGGGTGGATGAAGAGTCCGGCACCCTCGAGGAGGAGGCGGAGCCGGCGGCGGACGTCCAGGCGCTGGTGGCTCGCTATGTCGCCGCCAGCGAGACGGTGCGCACCGCCCGGGTGGTGGACATCGATGACCGCATGCTGTTGGCGGCGGCGGGGGAGGGCGCCGTCGAGCAGGACTTGCCCGCCCGCCTGACCCGCGAGGATCCGCAGCACAAGATCTGGTACGACCTCGGCCGGGAGCTGCGGGCGGCGGTGCAGACCAACCGCGACGACCAGCGGCTGTGGAAGGAAGAGGTGAGCATCGAACGCCGGGAGGACCGGGGTCTGGCCCTGGCGGCGCCGCTGGAGGACCCGCAGGGAGAGGTCAGCGGCGTGGTGCTGATGGTCACCGATGCCGAAGGGCCGGTCTTGCCGAGCGTGGCGCCTACCGCGGTGGCCTGCGTTCTGTTGGCGGTGATCGTCTTCATGATGGTGGCCTTCCCGCTGCGCCGGCGCGGCCGGTTGCCCCAAGCCCTGGCGGCGGTTCTGGCGGCGGTGGCCTTGGCGGGCTTCACGATTTACATGCTCGGGGCCTTGGGCAGCGATCGCCAGCTGGCGGAAGGGACGGTACAGGAGTCCCTGGCGGCGGCGGCGCAGCATTTCGGCGCCTCCCTCCCGCCGTCGCTGGTGGACGCCGATGCCGTCGATCCCGCGACCTGGGATATCGACCGGTTCCGTCAGGCTCGCGGCATCATCCAGGGCGGCGTCATCGACACCGCGGCGGTGGATGCTGCCTTCTCACCGGTCCGCAAGCGCTTCACCAGCGTCTTTGCACTGCTCGCTCTGCTGGGTTTCGGGCTGGCGGCGTTCGTCGGCCTCGGTGGTGCTCTGCGGTTGGGACATACCCTGATGCTGCATCGGGAGGCCTATCTCTTTGTCCTGCCGGCGCTCCTGGGCATGTTGGTGCTGGTCTTCTTCCCATTCTTCTACGGCATCACCCTGTCGTTCACCGGCCAGACCCTCTACAACCTGGACCAGCCGCTCTACCAAATCTGGATCGGCTTCGAGAATTACATCGACATCCTCACCGACTTCGATCTGGTGAGCGTGGTGGACGGCCAGCGCACCTGGGAGTATCAGAACTTCTACTGGACGCTGATCTTCACCATCATCTGGACGGTGACCAACGTCACCATCGGCGTTAGCGTCGGCCTGATCCTGGCGCTGATCCTCAACACCAAGGGGTTGGCCTTCCGGCCGATCTACCGGGTGCTGCTGATCCTGCCCTGGGCGGTGCCCAACTACATCACCGCGCTGATCTGGAAGGGCATGTTCCACCAGCAATTCGGCGTCATCAACCAGGTGGTGCAGATGTTCGGCGGCGAGCCGGTGGCATGGTTCGACTCGCCCCTCACCGCTTACATCACGGTGCTCACCACCAACGGCTGGCTGAGCTTCCCGTTCATGATGGTGGTCTCCCTGGGCGCTCTGCAGTCGATCCCGTCGGATCTCTATGAGGCGGCGCGGGTGGACGGTGCCAGCCGCTGGCAGCAGTTCCGGCTGGTCACCCTGCCGTCCCTCAAACCGGCGCTGGTGCCGGCCATCATCCTGTCGGTGGTGTGGACCTTCAACCAGTTCAACATCATCTACCTGGTCTCCGAGGGGCAGCCCGGCGGCGCCACCGAGATTCTCATCACCGAGGCCTACAAGATCGCCTTCGAGCAGTACCAATACGGCTACGCCGCGGCCTACGCCACGGTGATCTTCATGATCTTGTTGGTCTACGGCGTGTGGCAGAACCGGGTCACCGGAGCAACGGAGGGCGTATGAGGCGCGGCAAGGACGAGATTCCTCACTGGCCCCTGCACTGCTTCCTCCTGTTGATGGTGGGAGTGACGGTGTACCCCATCCTGTGGGTGTTCACCGTGGCCTTTTCCGGTCAGCAGAATCTGGCCTTCATCAGCCTGCCGCCGGAACCCACGCTGCTGGATCGGCTGCGGGCCATTCTGCCCTGGCCGGAGACGGTGACGGTTTCCAACTTCGTCTCCCTCTTCGCCGATCAGCCCTTCGCCCGCTGGATGTTCAACAGCATCGTGGTGGCCGGCGCCACCACCGTGGTGGGAGTCTTCCTGGCCTGCACCGCCGGCTACGCCTTCTCGCGGTTCAAATTCCCCGGCCGCCGGGTGGGCCTGATGTCCTTCCTGGTGTCCCAGATGTTCCCCGGCGTGCTGACCCTGGTGCCGCTGTACATCATTATCGTCCAGTGGCTGGGTCTGGGATCGAGCTATATCGGGTTGATCCTGGTGTACTCCACCACCGCCATCCCATTCTGCGTCTGGATGCTCAAGGGCTATTTCGACACTATCCCCCGGGAGCTGGAGGAGAGCGCGCTGGTGGACGGGGCGTCCACCACCACCATCTTCGTGCGCATCATCCTGCCGCTGGCCAAGCCGGCGGTGGCGGTGACGGCGCTGTTCTCCTTCATGACCGCCTGGAACGAGTTCATCCTCGCCCTGACCTTCCTGGACAACGAGATGATGTACACCGCTCCGGTGGGGCTGCGCTTCTTCGTCGGCGGCTACGCCGAGCAGCAGTGGGGCTATTTCGCCGCCGGCTCCATCGTCGCCGCGGTGCCGGTGGTGGTGCTCTTCATGTTCCTGCAGAAATATCTGATCTCGGGCCTCACCGCCGGCGCCGTCAAAGGCTGAGCAGGCGATGGGGCGAAACCGTACGGCAATGGACTGGAACCTATAGAAATTTCGGGAACCACGAACTATCAGGAGGTGTGGAATGCAGAAACGATGGATGTCCGCTCTGGTGATCGCATTGATCGCCTGTTTGATCCCGGCCGGCAGTGCGCTGGCCGACGTGACCTTCTCCGATCCCACCGGCGACGATCATGGGCCGGGGGACTACGTCTATCCCACCGACGCGGTCTATACCCGTGGCTCCTTCGATCTCACCGAGCTCAAGGTCGAGACCAAGGGCAAGCGGGCCACCTTCGAGGTGTCGGTGAACGGCAACGTCGAGGATCCCTGGGGTATGGACACCGGGTTCTCGATCCAGATGGTGTTCATCTTCATCGACACCGACGGCAAAGAGGGCAGTGGTCATACCGACTCCCCTCCGGGCCTCAACGTGACCTTCGGCCCCAGCGACGCCTGGGACAAGGTGATCATCCTCTCGCCCCAGCCCTTCGCTCGGGTCAAGCAAGAGGTGGAAGCCAAGGCCGCCGGTATGGCGGAGGACATCATCGTGCCCAGCCGCACCTCCGGCGGTGGCCGCAGCATCAGCGGTCAGGTCAAGCTGGCGGAAATCGGTGAGGGCGATCCGGCGACCTGGGGCTACCAGGTGGTCATGCAGTCCAACGAGGGCTTCCCTGCGGAGGGGGATCTGCTCACCCGCAAGGTCAACGAGTTCGAGGGCCAGCACCGCTTCGGCGGCGGCACCGACTACGACTGTGATCCCCACGCCATCGACGTCCTCGGGGACGCCGATCAGCTGAAGTACAAATGCGCCGCCGACGGTACCGCCGAGGAGATGGCGGTGCTCAAGATGATGCGCCAATAAGTCGAGGCCTCACCACCGGTGCCCACGGTCATAGCGGCCCGTGGGTACCGGACTTGGAATTTGGGATTTTTCCATCGGGATCTCGCGATCCTCGATTCAGTCTCTGAGAAGTAAGGAGTCTCTTCATCATGAGAAAGAGTTTGCAAGTAGTGGTGCTGGTCCTGGCGGCAGCCATGATCCTCACCCTCGTGACCCCCTCGGCGATGGCCGCGGATACCGAGAAGCTGTCCTTCACCGGGGTCAATTACACGAAGTGGCTGTGGGGCACCCAGCGCTTCGATGGATCCCTCTACAACTTCACCACCATCCCCGGCGAGGGGTTTGGTGACAATGGCCAGGGCACGGAGCTGGAGCTCCTGCTGCACGCCAAGCCTTCCAAGAAGGTGGAGATCAGCGGCCGTCTGAAGGCCCGCTTCACGCAGAATTTCTGGACCAACTTTGGGGGCTTCGGCAATCCCGACGGCGGCGAGCCGGGGTCCGGGGACTGCGTCGGCGGTGACTGCGGCGAGTTCGATCCCCGTTCCGCCCAATACGTCAAGTTCCGCGGTCTGACGGCCACCATCACCCCCGGTTACAAGTGGGTGGACACGGTGACCATCGGCTCCAACGACTTCGGCATGTTCGACCCCTTCACCATCGGCAAGATCCGCTACATCGACCGCGACAACGGCTCCGGCATCCTGTTCCAGGGCTCGGCGGCGAATCGCAAGTTCACCTATGACGCGGTGCGCATCAGCCTGCCGCGGCTGTGGGCCGGCCCCAATTTCAGCACCGGTGAGTTCACCACCGCCGACGGCGCCTACGGCTTGCAGCTGGGCTTCCGTCCGACCTCGAAGTTCGACTTCGCGGTGATCTACCAATATGTCAACGACATCGAGGTGGACGCCGACGACCTCGACATCGACGACGGCCGGGACATCGTCACCCGCTTCCGCAACAATGTGCTGGGCGTGCGCTTCGGCATCCACCCCAACTCGGTGATCGACATCCGCGGTGCCGCCTACACCTCGTCGGCGGACTCGGATCCGCTCCTCGACACCCCGGCCTCCTTCGGCACCTCCGGCTTCTCGCCGGTGCCCGCCGGTGAGCTCGACGACGAGACCTTCAAGCTCAACATCGACCTCAACGATCCCTTCGACGTCGGTCTCTCCTTCAACCTGGAGTATTTCGACATCGGCGCCGAGTACGTCTCCATGATGGCTGCCCGCCGCGAGTCCGACGTGCTCCTCACCGAGGGCCACGACGGCGCCTTCGCCTTCCCCGGGCCGTCCAACGCCGCCTTCGGCGTGTTCCCCGGCAACCCCACCCGCATCGGCATCGGTGGCTGGCAGGGCCACGCCCAGCAGGTGGCCACCATCAACGTCGACCAGGAGTTCACCGACTTCGAGGAGCCCCTGGCGGAGACCGTCATCGGCTGGAAGGGTTACACCATCCAACCGACCTTGGCGGTGGGGGATTGGGATCTCACCCTGGAGTACACCGACGTCGACTACAACACCAACTGGCAGGCCTGGAATGATCCGAGCCGCAACCTCAACGACTCGCAGTACCCGAATTTCGAGTCCGATGCCGGTGTCGGTTCGTTCCGCAACGCCTACGCGCCGTTCCAGGAGAAGGAGACCACCTTCCTGGTGCTCAAGGCCGACTACTTCCTGGACATCGGCCGCGGCGTCGACGTCTTCGGCAAGATCAAGTGGATCGACGAGACCGACAAGCGCATGAACGACGCTCGCTTCCTGCCGTATCAGGCCGGCGACTGCCCCGGTGGTGGCGTCGCCTGCGCCGGCAACCGCAACGAGTACTCCGCTGGGAACAGCTCCGCCGACATCTACGGCAACCCGCCGGTGATCACCGTCAACGGCGTCACCGGCTACCAGTGGAAGCCCTTCGACAGCCTCAGCGACGACGATCGGGACATGGACTATCAGCTGATCCAGATCGGCGCCGGCTACCAGCTCACCGACGAGCTCTACGCCTCGCTGACCTACGAGAACTACGACGTCGACCTGGTGGACGGCAACACCGCCTTCCAGGCCTATCAGCTGCACGAGATGGCGTCCGGCAACCACACCCGCGACAAGATCATGATCGCCGCCAAGTACTTCGTCGGCGGGGCCGAGTTCGGCCTCAACTACGAGTACAACACCGGCGAGTTCGACCCCGACTTCGGGGACGGCTTCGTGGTCCAGTTCGCCGATGCGGGTATCGCCGCCAACAACAATGTTCCGGAAGGCTCCCCGGGCTTCAGTGGCCGCTTCGGCGGCTGGAACAGCCTGGCCACCCGGGACTTCGAGCAGAACCGCCTCAAGGTCTACATGAAGATCGTCTTCTAGTAGGCCGCTGTGCCATCATCGGGGGCGGGGAGTGTGTGCTTCCCGCCCCTGTTTTTGGGCCGTGTCCTAGCTTGCTTTTCGTTCAGGCCTCGGCACTGCTAGCCACCGCCGGCGGTCGGGCCGGAGCGGCGCGCGGAAAACTCACTTCGTTCAGACAGTTCCGCGCGTGCTTCCGCTCCGCCCCTTGCCTGCGGTGGGTGCCTCGGAGTCTTCACGAAATGCAAGCTAGGACACGGCTCGGTCTTGCGTCGTTCGGAATCTCTCAAGTCCGCTGGAGGAGCGTCCCCATGAAGCTGCGTTTGCCCCTGCACCCCGTCCTCGTCGGCCTCATCCTGGCCCTGGCCGTTGCGCCCATGAGCCTGGAAGCGGCCTCCAAAAAGCAGATCTTCGAGCTCCAGGACCCCCGCGGGGATGATTACGGCGGCGGCAATCTCACGTATCCCATCCGCACCGAATTCGAGCGCGGCGATCTGGACGTGGTGGCCTTCCGGGCGCTCCGGGCCCGCGGCGGCACCCGCTTCGAGGTGGAATTCGCCGGCAATGTGCGCACCACCGAGCGCGGCGCCATCGACGAGCTGGGCACCGATCTGACCTCCGTGGCCCGCCATGGCTTCTACACCTTCAACGTCGACGTCTACATCGACAAGGACCGAGTCCCCGGCAGCGGCGGCGTGGAGATGCTCCCGGGGCGCAAGGCGGAGCTACAGCCGGAGTTCGCCTGGGACCGGGCGGTGATTCTGACCCCCCGTCCGGCGGTGATGAATAGCGCCCTCAAGCGCATGTGGATCCGCACCCTCAACGAGGCGGTGCGGGAGGAGCAGGGTGAGGAAGTCATGGACGACCAGGCCGCCGACAAAGCGCGCGCCCAGGCGGTGCGGGCGTCGCTGGTGGAGAGCGTCTTCTTCCCGACCCAGATCCGCGTGCGGGGTCGAGAGGTCAGCTTTTTCGTGCCCGACGAATTTCTCGGCGGTGAGGCCGATCCTTCCTGGGCCTACACCGTGGTGGTCACCGGCGCGGACCTCATCAGCAGCTTCGACCTGGTGGCCAAGGCCGGCTTCGCTCCCGGCGTCGCCGACAACCTGATGGTGGTGCCGGTGGGCCCCGGCAGCTGGCGGGACCGCTTCGGCGGCGGACGCGAGGATTCCCCGCTACAGCCACCGCTGGTGGACATCTTCGTGCCCTCCGGCACCACCCAGGAGCGCCTGCTCAGCGACTTCAACTCCGACGTCGGCCGCCCGGCCCGACTCCCCGGCATCGTGCCGGCGGAAGCAGCGGCGGAGTCGGACGACGCTCCCTAGGAAGAAGCCCGGGGCCGCCCGGTGAGCCGCTTCGACCAGGTCCGTCGCGGGGCCATCCTGCGCCACTACCTGGCCCGCCTTGGCGCCGTCGAACCGGCCCGGCTGCTGCCCTTCGAAGCGGTCAAGGAAAGCCTCGACCTCCGCCACTTGGTGGACCGGGGCCTTCAGGACGTCCCTCTGGACAGAATCGTCGGCTCCCTGGGCCGCGCCCGGGAGTTCGACCGCGCCTTCCTACCGCGGCGGGAGTCCTCCCGCGACCGTTGGGAAGGCATCGCCCGCCTGGCAGAGAGCCCCGAAGGCTTCCCGCCGGTGGAGCTCTACCAGGTCGGCGACGCCTATTTCGTCGTCGACGGCCACCATCGCATCTCCTACCTCCAATCCCTCGGCACCCCCACCGTCGAGGCTCACGTCAAGGAATTCCTCACTCCCGTCCCCCTGGCCCCGGAGGCCTCCCTCGAAGACGTGATGCTCAAGCGCGGCCTGTCGGATTTCCTCGAAACCACCGGTCTGGTCCCCCAAGACGACCAAGAGCTCCTGGTCACCACCGCCACCGGCTACGATCGCCTCTTGGAGCACATCGTCGTCCACCGCTACTTTCGCGGCCTGGAGGAGGAGCGGGAGATCCCCTGGCAGGAGGCGGTAGATTCCTGGTACCAGGCCGTCTATCGCCCGGTGATGGACGCTCTAGAAAGCAGCAACCTCCCCGCCAGCTTCCCCAACCGCACCCCCACCGACCTCTACCTCTTCGTCATGGACCACCTCGCCCAACTCAAACGCCGCTTCGGCTCCGGCGAGGGGATGGAGCCGGAAGCGGTGGTGGAGGCGTTCTCGGAGAGCCGGGGAAGGCGCGGCCGGGGTGCCGTGCAGCGGCGGTTCCGGAGGTTTTGGCGGTGGTTGGGGCGGGTGGAGGAGGGCGATGTTGCAGGATGAATCCGGCTTCGTACCTTGCTCTGCGGCGCTTACCCGCCCCGCTGGAGCGGGGCCTCGGTCTGCTGCGCTGGTGGGGACGGAGTGGTTCCCACGGTGAACCGTGGGAACGAGTGTGGGGGTTCAGGAACTCGAAGAGCTCTCCGAGAGTCTGAAGGTGTATGAGGGTCGTGCGGAGAAAATTCCAGACCGTGCTCCTGGTGATCCTGCTGGTGGGGGCGCTTTGCCCGGGCGCTGCTGTCGTGGGCCAGGAGAGCGATGGAGCGTTGGTGCTCGTGGTGCGGAAGGAGGCTCGGGAGCTAAGAGTCCTGTCGGGCTCCGAGGTGATCGCGACCTACCCCATCGGTCTGGGGTTTCAGCCGAAGGGGGACAAGCAGCGCGAGGGCGACGGCGCGACGCCGGAGGGGCGGTACTCCGTGTGCATCAAGAATCCCCAGAGTCGCTACTACCTATCGTTGGGGATCAACTATCCCAGCGCGAAGGATGCCGAGCGGGCGCTGGCCGAGGGGTGGTTCTCCCGTGAGGAGGCGCGAGCAATCCTCGAGGCGGAGCGGGACGGTCGGTGCCCGCCGTGGGATACGCCGCTGGGTGGTGAGATCTACATCCACGGTCGGGGCTCGTCCGCAGACTGGACCCTCGGGTGCATCGCCCTCGATGATCCGGACATGAAGGCGCTCTACGACCGGGTGAAGATTGGGACGGAGGTTCGGATCGAGCCGTGAGAGGGTTGGGTGGCTGTCTCTGCCTGAAGCCCTTGGGAGGGGCGCGCCAGGTAGCCAGCCGAGACTGAACAGAGCCCTCACCCTCGTTCCCTCTCCCAGTCCTCCCGCCCCCCCGACCGGGAAAGGGACGCCCCCGCCCGTCCTGGTCAGTCCAGGACCAACGGTGAGCTGCGAGCTTCCCCCTCTACCGGGTGGACGGGAGGGCGGGCTGGGAGAGGGGGATCGAGGGGGTGAGGGTTCTGGATTCACCAAGCCGGCAAGATCAGTAACATCCGCAACCCGCGTCTTTTAGCCCAACTCCCCCCGCCCCTCCCGCACCCGCCCACTCAACCCCGTCAGCGCCCGCAGCCGGGCTGCCTGCTCCGGCAACAGCTGATCTTCCGTCAGGCGCCAGCCCCAATTGCCGTCCGGTTGGCCGGGGGTGTTCATGCGCGCTTCCGAGCCCAGCCCCAGGACGTCCTGCATGGGGACGACAGCGATGCGGGCTACGGAGGTGAGGGCCTGGCGGATCAGATCCCAGTGGATGGAATGGAACCGGCCGCCGGTGTATTGGCGGATGCGTTGGCGTTGGCGGGGGGAGCAGCTGGCGTACCAGCCGCGGGAGGTGTCGTTGTCGTGGGTGCCGGTGTAGACCACCGTGTGGGGAGCGAGGTTGTGGGGGGCGTGGATCGAGTCGGGGTCGTCGAGGCCGAATTGGAGCACCCGGATGCCGGGGAGGCGGAAGGTGGTGCGGAGCTCGTCGACGTCGGGGGTGATGACTCCCAGGTCCTCCGCCACCAAAGGTAGATCCCCTAGCTCCTCACGAAGCGCTTCGAAGAACGGTTTGCCCGGGCCATCCTCCCAGGTACCGTTCTCCGCCGTGGGCTCGCCGGCGGGGACGCGCCAATAGCCGGCGAAGGCGCGGAAATGATCGAGCCGTACCAAGTCGGTCAAGCGGAGGTTGGCGCGGACGCGCTCGATCCACCAGGAAAAGCCTTCTTCGGCCATCTTCTCCCAGCGATAGAGTGGATTTCCCCACAATTGGCCCGTCGGGCTGAAATAATCCGGCGGGACACCCGCCACCGCCAGCGGTTCGCCTTCGTCGTCGAGCTCGAAGAGCCGGCGATGGGCCCAGACGTCGGCGCTGTCCCAGGCGACGTAGATGGGAAGATCCCCGAACAGGCGGATTCCGCGGCTGAGAGCGTGCTCCCGGAGCAGGCCCCATTGGAGAAAGAACTGATGCTGGATAAAGTAGTGCCGTTCGATTTCATGGCGAAGTTCCTGGCGGGCACGGCGCAGCGCACCGGGCTCGCGCCGGGCCAGCTCGGCGTCCCACTGCCACCACCCGCGGTTGCCGTGGGCGGCGCGGAGGCTCGCGAAGAGGGCCCAGTCGTCCAGCCAGGAGCGTTGGTCCGGGTGCTCCCGGAACTCTTCCAGCCGCTGGCGCTGACCGCTGGTGGCGCGGTGTTGGTACACCTCCCAGGCGCGGTGCAGCAGCCGTTCTTTGGTCGCCGCCGCCGCCGGAAAGTCCACCTGATGGGGATCGCCGCCGGCGGGCTGCGGGGCGGTCGCCGAGGCCAGGTACTCCTGGCTCAGGAAACCTTGGCGACGCAGGAGCTCCGGAGAGATCAGCCAGGGGTTGCCGGCGAAGGCCGAGAGGCAACCGTAGGGGGAGCCTCCGCCGTGGGTCGGGCCCAGGGGCAGGACCTGCCACAGTCGCTGGCCGGCCCGTTCCGCCCAGTCCAGGAAGGTCACTGCCGACGGCCCCAGGTCTCCGATACCGTAGGGACCGGGGAGGGACGTGGGGTGCAGGAGGATGCCGGCGGAGCGTGTGTCCATGGCGCGTACTTTAACCCGAGGGGGCCGCGGCGGCGATGCCGGTGTTCGACCCTGAGCGAGGAGAGGAGCAACGATGTTGCCCAAGCGAGAAGCCAATGAAAAGGCCATGCCTGGACCCGAGGGGAAGACTTCTCGCAGAGTCAGCGCAGCGAGGCTGGGAGCCCGAAGGAAGCTGCGACTCTGGAGCCTGGGGTTGATGGCCCTGGCAGGCTGGTGGGCCGTGCCGGCGTCCGCTGCGGAGCTGCGCATGGAGCGGGTGGTACCGGGGGAGGCGGGGGAATGGCACGTCGAGGTAGCGGTGAAGAATGCTGCCAAGGCCGCCGAGAGTCTGGTGTTCAGCGCCGACGGAACGGAACTGGCGGCGAGCACCGAGGTGCTGGACAAGGACCGCCTTGCCGTCCACCTGGCTGCGGTGCCGGCAGATGCCACGCGCTTGACGGTGACCGTTCCCGGGCGCCGCGGCGGGGACTCGGCCACGGTCATCCTCGGGCCTCGTTCCTCTGGGGCGGTCAGTCTCGGCGTCGAGGGCTGGACCATCTACCACGTGATGATGGGCTACTTCCGCAACGCCAATCCGAGCAACGATGGAGAGGTGGAAGGCTGGCGCCACCGCAACTACGCCGGGGGTGACCTCCAGGGGGTGCTGGAGAAGGCGGACTACCTCGCCGACCTCGGCGTCGACGCGGTGTGGTTGAGCCCGCTCTTCGCCGCTCGCACCTCTCACGGGTACGACGTCACCAACTACTACCGCATCGGTGATGCGGTGGCGGTGCCGGACGATCCGGAGGCCTCCCTGGAGCTCTTCCGCCAGGTGGTGAAGGCGCTGCACCAGCGCGGGGTGAAGGTGATCCTCGACCTGCCCCTCAACCACGCCAACCGCGGCTACGACCGCGAGGCTGGTGATCCCGGCGGTCACAAGCCCCGGGCCACCAGCGCCCGCCAGGAAGCGGAGAAACTGTGGGATAGCTGGGACGCCGGCTACCGCTACTGGAATTTCGACCATCAACCCACCCGCCGCTTTCTCAAGGACGTCGCCCTGCACTGGCTGGTGAAGGAAAACGTGGACGGCCTGCGGCTGGACTACGTTCGCGGCGTGCCCCACGATTTTTGGGCCGAGCTCTATGCCGAGGTGCAGGCGGCCAAGCCCGGGGCCTTCCTGGTGGGGGAGTGTTGGGCCGATGGCGAAGGGGTGGAGGCCAACATCGCCGAGATCGCGAAGTTTTACGAGCCGGTGACCGGGGCGGGGATGGCGGATCCCGGGCCTCAATTCTCCAGCCTGCTGGACTTCCCCATGCAGATCCTGCTCACCGAGGTCTTCGCCGGGGGTGGTTCGTTGGAGTCGGTGGAGGATTGGCTGCAAGGCTATGAGCATGCCTATGGCACCGGAGCTCGGCCCACCTTCTTCCTCGACAATCACGATCTCTCCCGCTTCCTGTCCTGGGCCGGGGAAGGGGAGCGGCTGGTGGCGGCGGTGGGATTCCTGGCCTCCCTGTCGGAGCCTTGGGTACTCTTCTACGGCACCGAAGCGGGACTGGCAGACGGCGCACCCAAGCGGGGATTCAACGACGCCAGCCGCATTGCCATGCCTTGGGTCGGACTGGAAGAGGGCACCTCCGGCGCGGTGTACGAGCCCATTCGCCAATTCTTGCGCGCCCGTCAGAGGCATCCGGCTCTGCGCCAGGGCGGCCGGCGACCCCTAGTGGTGGAGGAGGATCTGTTGATTTGGGTCAAAGAGACGGCGGAGGAGACGGCGCTGGTCGCGGTGCACCTGGGAGAGCAGGCGCGGACCGTGCAGCTGGCCACGGGGCTGGTGGACCTTGGAGAGCTCGAGGCCGTAGCCGGAGGGGCGTCGCCGGAGCGGGGCGAGGACGGCTGGGCCTGGCGTTTGGAGCCTCTGAGCACTGCGATTTCCATCGGGGCCTCTGGTGACGCTGCCGCCGCCACGGACACTCCCTCGACCACTACCAACGGCAAGCAGGAGACGGCTGTGGAGGGAGGATCCAATGGCGGGTGATTCGATCGAAGAGGGTGTCGGCGAGCAGCCCCTGAGTCTTGGAGTGGATATCGGCGGCACCAAGGTGGCCGCAGGGGCCATGAGCGCCAACGCCATGGCAGGAGGCGCCCTGTTCGGCTGGAGCAGTGCCGAGAGTCGCCCGGACCTGGAGCCGGCGGCGATGGTGGTGGAGGTGGTCCGCCAGGTGGAGCAGCTGCTGGAGAGCCTGGGGCGAAGCCGGGACGAGGTGGTGGGATTGGGCATCGGTTTTCCCGGCGACTTCGATCCGCTCTCCGGGGTGCTCAAGACGGCGCCCAACCTGCCGGCGTGGATCGGCACTTCTCCCCGGGAGCTGTTCTCCACCTGCTTGCAGCGGCGCTGGGAGTGCGAGGTACCGGTAGCGGCGGAGAACGACGCCTGCGTCGCCGCCCTCGCCGAGGCGCGCCTGGGCACCGGCCGCGGAGTCCAGCGGATGCTCTACATCACCGTCAGCACCGGTGTCGGCGGTGCCCGCTACGACTCCGGTGCCGTGCGCAACATCGAGCCCGGGCTCTACACCTTCCCGGACCCAGCGCAGCCCGAGATCAACCTCGAGAGCCTCGCCAGCGGTCCCGCCACCGCCGCCCACGCCCGCCGAGAGATTCGGGCCTACGTGGATCGGCATGGCCTGGAACAGCTGCAGCAGCTGACCAGCGTCTTCAGCACGGAAGAGGGGCCGGCGCCGGCGACGCGGGAGCAGTTGGAGGAGCTCCTGGCGCAGCTCACCGCCCGGCATCTGGGGCAGGCCGCCTCCCGGGGCGACACCTTCAGCCGGGGACTCTTCGACCGCTCCGCCCACATCCTCGCCGCCGGGTTGGCGATTCTCTTGGATCAGGGGTTCGGCGAGCAGCGCATCGTCATCGGCGGCTCCGTGGCCGCCAAGACCCCCGGTTACGTCGATCAGGTGCGTCAGGAGCTGGCCCGCCGCCAGGCCCTCTCGGGAGCCTCTCAGGCGCTTCGGAGCTTCGATCCGTTGCAGATCGTCGAAGCGGGCTTGGGAGATGAGCGCGGGGTCCTGGGAGCCGCCTCGCTGGTGGCCGACTTGCAGACCCCGCGCACGTCGTCTCGGCTGGCTGGGAGCTAGGCCGCAGCGGCGGTGATCTCGAGGGCCTGGCTATCGGCGGGCTTGACGTCGGGGCAGCTTCCGGCAGCGGCCTCGGGAGTGATCGAGCGCCAGGAGCGGGGTTCCATCGTGGCCTCGCCGCTGGACAGACACTGCTGGAAGCGACAGCCGCAGACGCTGGTGTTGAAACAGCTCGCGCCGGTGGGGGAGCCGGTGTCCACGCATTGCAGGCAGAACGGGATGGTGGGGTGATCCACCAGCTGGCAGGCATAGGTGCTACAGGCCTCGGCGGGGGTGGGCACCAGCAGGACGATTCCGAAGGCAAGGGCGGACAGAATCAGCAGACGGGTGATCGACATCGTGTCTCCTTTCAGAGCTTGAGGAGCTTCGCGCCGCAACGGCACCGTGCCGCTGGCGTCTCTGCTACCAGGAATGATGTAGATCATTGAATCATAAAACGCGCTAGTGAAGAAGGCGAAGGCTCGTTCTGAGCCGCCCAGAGGGTGGAGACGTGCGGGCGGCGGACTGTTTTCTCCGCCACCCGCGGATCTCTCTAGGCGGCTGCCGGTGAGCCCTCGTTGCTGGCCTCCGGGACCACCTCGACGGGAACCGGACAGGCCTCCAGAAGGCCGTTGGGGGCCTCGTTGAGCCAGTAGTCGGATGTCGCGGAGGCCTCCTGATCGCTGGCGGCACATTGCACGTCCAGACAACCGCAGGAGCCCATGTTCTGACAGTTGGCGTTGGTGGGCTGGCCGGTGTCGACGCAGCGCATGCAGAAGGGGTTGCCCGCCTGGGGAACGTTTTGGCATTCGTAGTCGGTACAAGCCTCGGCGGTGATGGGGAGGAGCAGGAAGCATCCGACGGCGAGGGTGCTCAAGAGGGTCCAGCGGAACATCGACATAGTCTCTCCTTTTCTTAGTGGCCTTTTTTGTAGTGGCCTTTTCTAGAGTGGCCTTTCCTCGGGGGAAGGCCATCCGGGCCTTCTCGCCACAGGGACGCTGGGATCTCGGCCGGCAGACCGCCGACAGATCTCAGCTTCCGTAAATAATCAATAAATATTAAGCAAGTGATGCTGGAAAAGCAAAGAGCTCGGCGCCGGGTGGGGGAGTGCTCTGAGCCGCTGCGCTGCGATCTCAGCTAGCTCTGGGGCGAGGTGGACGGCGCACCGGCCTCGACACAGCGTGCCGGCGGGCCGCCGCCGCAGACGCAGGTGACCTCCGGCGGGCAGTAGCAACGGGCGGGCTCGAAACGGCAGCCCTCCCGGGACTCGCAATCCTCCTGGGTACTGCCCTGCTGGCGGAATCCCTCTTCGCAGGGCCCCTGGGCGGCGCGGCAGCGATAGCCGGACTCAGCGCTTTCGTCCTGGACCAGCGTGCAATCCGGTGATTTGGTGCACGGGGTCTGGGCCAAGCTCAGGCAGGCTGCTTCCTGAGCTTCTGCATCCTCCGCCGGCGGGGCTTCGGGCGCGGTCTCGCCACCGGTGGCTTGGGGCTGGGTTTGGGGAGTGGGCTCGGCGCCGCTGCCGCAGGCCAGCACGAGAGCGCTGGTCGTCAGCAAGCTGGAGACGAGGAGGAGAAGCCTGCCCGAACGAGAGCGGGAGGCGGCGGGGCGGAGATCGGTTAGGCTTTGCATGGATCCTAGAGTACTGGATGCTGCACAATCCGGCGAGGAGTCTCCCATCATGACCCAGGCCTTTCCCGACCATTTTTCCGCCGTCGCCTCCGGCTACGCCTCGTATCGGCCCGGTTACCCCGAGGAGCTCTTTCGCTGGCTGGCGGAGGTGACGCCGGGGCGCCGCGTGGCGTGGGATTGCGCCACCGGCAGCGGCCAGGCGGCGGTGCCGTTAGGGGGCCACTTCGGCCGCGTGTTGGCCACCGACGGTAGCGTCAGCCAGCTGCTCCAGGCCCGCTCGGCTCCACGAGCCTGCTATGCAGCGGCGACGGCGGAGGCGGCGCCCTGGGCCCACGCCTCGGTGGATCTGGTGACGGTGGCCCAGGCCCTGCATTGGTTCCAGCTGGAGTCCTTTTACCGGGAAGTCCGGCGGGTCCTTCGCCCCGGCGGCGTGGTGGCGGCTTGGTGCTATGACCTCTTCACCCTCGGCGACGACCTAGACCCCGAGCTGCGCGACCTCTACGACGGCCAGTTGGGGCCCTATTGGCCCCCTCAGCGGCGTTTCATCGACCAGGGCTACCGCACCCTCGACTTCCCGTTCGAAGAGATCTCCGCGCCGACCTTCGAGCTGCGGGAGTCCTGGACCCTGGAGCAGGTCACCGGCTACCTGGAGACCTGGTCCGCCCTCCGCCGCAGCCGCCGTCAGGGCTTCGACCCCCTCCCAGAGGCCACCGCCCGGCTGCGCGCCGCCTGGGGCTCCGAGCCCCGGCGGGCGGTGGTGTGGCCGGTGCATTTGCGGGTCGGGCGGAGGTAGTCGGGCGGAGGTAGTCGGGTGGAGGTCGTCGGGTGGAGGCAGTCGAGCGCGGTCTTCTCCGAGCACCGCCACCCGTCTCGGCACACATTTTGCTCGAAGATCTTGCGAGCCCATGGTTCGGGAGGCCCGTGCCGGCCCGGACTTGATTCCATTTCGCCATGGAGGTCGAAGATTCTCGTGCACTTTCGAACCCTGTCCGCAAGCTTCGCCGCCGTACTTCTCGTCGTGCTGCTGACCGCCGGTTGCACCGCCCTGGAGCCCTTGGCGTCACCGTTCTCACCGCCCACCCCCCGGGAGCGCTACGCCCTGAATCTAGAGGCAGTGGAGCTCGATGTCACTACCCTAGGGCAGGCCTGGCTGCGGGCCGGCGACGAGGCTGTGTCCTCGCCGGTGGACGCCGAGGCGCCGCTACGGGAGGTGCTGTACTTCGACCCCGCCCGCCCCGAGGCCGCCGGATTCCGCATGACGCTGCGGGAAGGCCAGCGCTTGGAGATTCGTCTGCGGGCTTTGCAGGAAGCTCCACTGCCTTTCGTCGAGCTGCTCCAGCCGCCGGCGGTGGCCGGCGAAGAACCCGAGATGCTCGAGCTGGAGGCTCTCGATTTGCAGCCTGCGGTGCGGGTGGCGGAAAGCGCCGGGGCTCCGGGCGAAGGTGCCTCGCTGCAAGGCCAGAGAGCCACCTGGCGCCACGAGCCCGGCGAGGACGGCGCGGTGATTCTGCGTCTGCAGCCGGAGCTGCTCTCCGGCGGCGCCTTCGAGCTCGAGGCGCGGGTGTTGGGC
>JAXHTF010000078.1 GCA_034211275.1 Acidobacteriota bacterium | reverse complement strand
CCCAGCTGGAATGTACCGCCCAATATGGCGGCGGGCTGTATTTTGCCGCCGCCGATGCCACCGAGCTGGCAGAGGCCTTCCGACAGGTGGTGGAGGAGCCGCCGCTCCCGGACAACCGGCTGGAGATCAAGACCACCGCCAACGGGGAGCTGGCCGATGCCCTGGTCAAGGTGATCGACACCACCACCGGCGAGACCGTGGCCGCCGGGCGCACCTACACCAACAGCGACACCAATCCGCGGTTGCTGCCCCTGGCCCCAGGGGTCTATGACGTCGAGGTCAGCGCCGTGCAGCTCAAGAGCGCTCCCGCCCACGTCATCAAAGACCTGCGGATCTCCGACGAGATCGTGCAGCGCGAAGTGGACTTCAGCTCCGGCGAGCTGGCGATCCGAGTGACCCGCAACGGCCAGCTCTCCGACGCCGCGATCCAGATTTTCCCCGCCGGAGAGTCCTCGCCGGCCGCCGCCGGCCGCTCCTACACCAGCCCCAACTCCAACCCCAAGGTCTTCGAGCTGCCCCCGGGGACCTACGATGTGGAGATCCTCAGCCGCGAGCTGGCGAGCCGACCCAAGGCGCGGCTGGAGGGGGTCGCGGTGGGCGGCTCCGCCCGGGTCGAGCGGAGTCATGAGTTCCGCTCCGGTCTGCTGGCGGTGAAGGTGCTGGCGGGAGAGGAGCTGGTGGACGCCATCCTGCAGGTGCGCGGCACCGGCGGCGGCAAGCCCATCGCATCCGGCCGCACCTACCAGAGCGCCGATACCAACCCTCGGCTCTTCGAGCTCGAGCCGGGGCAATATCGGATCCAGATTCGGCCCATCGATTCCGAAAAGTTCAGTCAGCGAGAGCTGAGCGTCACGGTGACCCAAGGCGAGACGACTCGAGCGGAGGCCAACCTCGGGGGTTGATGGCAGTCCATGGCGAATCCTCTGGACTCTGCCGGTAGAAGCGCTACCATGAGACTCATGAAGCACTCTGCCCCCTCGCCCCGCCCACCGGCTCGAATTCTCTTCGTCCGGCAGCTTCGTGCGACCTTCACCCTGCCCACGGTGCTGGCCGTGGCGGCGGTGCTGGCGCTAGGGTCCGGCTGCGGCAGCTTGCAGGCGGAAAGCGGCGACGCCGAGGAGGCTCAGCGCATTGCCGAGGTCTTGCAGCTGGCCCCGGGCATGACGGTGGCGGACGTGGGCGCGGGGGACGGGGAGTGGACCACCCCCATGGCGCGCCAGGTAGGTGAAGAGGGGATGGTGTGGGCGACGGAAGTGGATCCGGAGGAGCTCGAGAAGATCCGCCAGCGCATCGAGGACGAGCAAATCACCAACGTGCGCGTCGTGGAAGGCGATCAGGAAACCCTGGGCCTGCCGGAAGGCTGCTGCGACGCCATCCTCCTGCGCATGGTCTACCATCACTTCGAGGACCCTTCCACGCTACGCCCCCAGCTCTACCAGGCCCTGCGCCCCGGCGGCCGCATCGCCATCATCGACATCCAGCCTCAGGAACATTGGCGCGAGCTGCCCAACGTCCCCGAGCGCGGCGGCCACGGGATTCCCCCGAATGACCTGGTCGAGGAGATGACCGCTTCCGGCTTCCGCTTCCTCGAACGCCACGATCAATGGGACGGCGACGAGGACCGCTACTGCGCCGTCTTCGAGCGCTGAGGCTCGTAGCCCCAGCTCACCAAGCTCCCCCTACCACGCGACCCCATAATCCTCGCCGAAATCGCTGGCGCCACCCCAGAAGGTGCCGTGCTCCAGGTCGATCTCCAGGGCGGTGATGGGGCCGGAGGTGCGCGAGCGGGTCTCGACGCGATAGCCCATCTCCCGCAGGCGGGCGCGCACCCACGGCGGCACATCCTCCCGCACGACCAGGCGCCCGGGCTCGGAGCGGTGGTCGCCGAAGGAGCTCTGCATCTGGTAGCTGGTGATGTTGGCCGCCTCTGCCGCCTGCTGCACGTTCATCCCGAACTCCACCACGTTGAGGAAGAACTGCAACAGGTTCTGGTCCTGGGTGTCGCCCCCCTGCACCGCGAAGGCCAAGTAGGGCTTGCCTTCCTTGAGCGCCAGCCCTGGGGTCAGGGTCGCCCGCGGCCGCTTGCCCGGCGCCACCACATTGAAAGGATTGAGACGCTCGTCGAGAACGAAGCTCTGCATGCGCTGGGACAGCCCGATGCCCGTCTCCCCGGCGATGAAGGCCGGGATCCAGCCACCGCTGGGGGTGATGGAGACCACCCAACCCTCGGCATCGGTGGCCACCATGGAGGTGGTGCCGGCACGGAAGGCCTCCTCGGGAGTCATGGAAGAGCCCGGGATGGTCAGCGAGCTCTGCTGCCAGCCTTCCTCCCCCTCCGCATCCCCCGCCGGCGGGATCGGCGTCCACTGGTCGAGCAGATCCGAGAAGGGATTCTCCCCACCCTGGAACGGATAGGGATCGCCGGGATGGGCGTCGGGGTCGTTCTGCTTCCAGTCGATCTGTTCGAAGCGCTGCCGCGCGTACTCCTTGGACAGCAACCCCTCGATGGGCTCCTCCGGCGGCGTGTAGGGGTCACCGTAGTAGAAGTCGCGGTCGGCGAAGGCGAGATTCATCGCCTGATAGATCGCGTGGATGTAGGCGGCGCTGTTGTAGCCCAGCTGGGCGACGTCCAGGTTCTCCAGGATGTTCAACGCCTGGAGCATCGCCGGCCCCTGCACCCAATGGGTGAGCTTGTAGACGTCGATGCCCCGGTAGTTGGTGGTCACCGGCTCCTCAATGTAGACCTGCCAGCGGTCCAGATCTTCGAGGGTGATGAGCCCTCCCGCCTCCTGGGTGGCGCGCACCAGCTCCTGGGCAATATCGCCGCGGTAGAAGCGGTCGTAGGCGGCGTAGATGGCCTGCTTGCGATTCTTGCCCGCCGCCAACGCCCGGCGCTCCGTCTGCACCAGCTTTTCCAGCGTGGCCAGCAGATCCGGCTGGCGGAAGATTTCCCCGGGGTAGGGCGCCGCCCGCTCTTGGGAGTCGTCGTCCTTCAGATGCGGCAGAAAGACCTCGCGGGAGGCGGGCCATTGGCTCAGGATCTCCTTGCGCCGCTCCATGTTGTTGGCCTGGGAGGCCTCGATGGGGTAGCCCGCCGCCATCTCCATGGCCGGCGCCAGCACCTGTTCCAGGCTCATGCTGCCGTACTCCGCCAGCATCACCATCAGCCCCCCGGGGGTCCCCGGCGTCACCGCCGCCAGCGGCCCAAACTCCGGCGGATAGCGCATCCCTCGGGAGCGAAAGAACTCTGCCGTCGCCCCGGTGGGCGCCACCCCCAAGGCGTTGATACCCTTCACCTCGCCGGTGTGGGGGTTGTAGATCAACGCCTGGGTCTCACCGCCCCAGCCCAGGGTGTCCCACATGGTCGCCGTGGCGGCGAGCATGGCGCAGGACGCATCCACCGCATTGCCGCCGCGGGTAAAGGTCATCGCCCCCGCCGTCGCCGCCAGCGGCTTGCCGGTGATGGCCATCCAATGCTGGCCGTGGAGCACCGGTTTGGCGGTGCGTTGGGCCTGAGCCTCCTCGAGGCTTCCAGGAAGCACTCCCAGCAGGGCTGCTAGCAAGAAAAGGATGCTGAGGAAGGGAAGGGAACGGGACAGGGCGAGACGAATCATGGGAGGCCTCCTCTTCGGCCCGGCGGGCCGCGGCAATTGCTGGGGACGAGCCATTATCCCTCGCCTCACTCCCGCGCCGAAGCCTCGCCCCGGAACCCAGAGAGTTGGAGGGCGGGCTTTCGCGGTGAAGCTCCGGTGAGACTCCCCGTTTCTAGGAGAGAATGAAGCCATGCTGCATCGAGCTCGCCGGCAACGCCCCCTGCTCCTCGGCCTCGCCTTGGCTTTCGCCGCCTCCATCATCGTGGCTGTCATCGCCACCGTCATCGACTGGTGGAAGAATCCCAGCGGCCTCTTCCACGGGCCGGAGGGCACGCAGTGGCGAATCGTCTTCGACACGTTCCTCAGCTGGTGGATTCCCGGCTTTCTCTATCTCTTGGTCGTAGTCATCGCCGTCTGGCTCCTGGGGCGGGCGGTGAGCTGGGCGAGGAGGGGGAGAACCAAGGCTCCGGAAAACGGGGACTGAGGCTAGCTCGTCCCCTCCGCCCGCTCCCAGCGCGACGGATCCGGAACTTCGAGATCGGTTTTGATCCCCTCGAGAGGATGGGAGGACGAGGCTCCTCAACCAGCGGCAGCGGCTGACCCCGCCGGCAGCCCCCGCCGGAACGCCCCCGGGCTGGTGCCGGTGAGCTGCTTGAATTTGCGCGAGAAGGCCGCCTCGGAACGATAGCCGACCTGATCGGCGACGGCACCGATACTCTCACCGGCCTTGAGCAATTTGGCGGCCTGGCGCATGCGCTGATCGGTGAGGTACTTCATCGGCGTCAGGCCCACCAGCTCGGCGAAGGTGAGAGCAAAGGCCGTGCGGGACATCCCCGCCTCCTGGGCCAGCTCCTCCAGCGTCCAGGAATGCTCGAGGTGGGTGTGCATGGCGTGGAGAGCCCGGCTCAAGCGATCGTCGGTGAGGCCAGCGAGGATCGGCAGTGCCTGCGGCTCGGTTTCGGCGAAGTGGCGCATCACCTGCACGAAGAGAACCTCTGACAGGCGGCGGGCGATGGCATCGCTGCCGGCCCGACGGGAATGGGTTTCCTCGCCGATGAACTGCATCACCTGGTCGATCCAGCGAAAATTGTAGGTCGGCGTCGCCTGGACGTGGACCAAGGCCGGCAATCCCACCAGCAGCGGGTGGGTCGCCTCCTGATCGAACTCGAAATGGCCACAGACCAGCCGGCACCTCTCGCCACCGCCGCCCCAACGGAACATCCCCTCCTCCTCGAAGCGGCTCGCCGCCAGAGCTTGGCCCAGCTCTACCGGCGGAGTCCCGGGATCGTCGAGCAGGGCATGAGCGGCGCCATGGGGCACCAAGACCAGGTCACCGCGGCTCAGGCTGGCCCGCTGGTTCCCCACGGTCAGGTAACAGCTCCCTTCCACCACGACATGGAAGCGGCAGACGTTGGTGTTGGCGGCGACCTGAAGCGCCCAAGGCGCGGTGTACTCGGTGGCGAAGTAGAGACTGCCTCGCATCTCCACGCTATCGAGAATCTGGCTCAGTACGTCCATGCTCGACATGGTAATACGAGCAGCCCGCTGATCCGGCTTGCTGAACGAATGAGCAGAAGACTCGGACGAATCGACAGAAAAGATCCCGCACCCCTCCACCACTGAACGAATGAGCAGAAGTTGCGAGGGCGTGGGCATTCCCGTAGTCGGGCCCCGAAGTCATCATCGTTCAGGTCGCGGGTCGGTGAGAACCTGCCTGCGAATCCGAATGAAACGCAAGACATAGTGAAACGCAAAAACAGCCAGGAGAAATCCATGATCCGCAAGACCCAGCCCCTAGTCCTCCTCCTCGCCCTGCTGCTGACGGCCGTCAGCGTCACGGGTACCGCCACCGCTACCGAAGCCATCAACACGTCCGTGGGGCTCACCGCCGCCGGCGGACCCCTGGCCATCCACGGCTACGACCCGGTGGCCTACTTCACCGATGGACAAGCCCGCCGCGGCCGCGCTGATCTGTCCACGGTGTGGAACGGTGCCGCCTACCGCTTCAGCAGCGAGACAAACCTCCAAGCCTTCCGCAAAGCGCCGGCGAAGTACGCGCCCCAGTTCGGCGGCTTCTGCGCCTATGGGGTCGCGGTAGGAAAGAAGTTCGACGGCGATCCGGAGCTCTTCCGCATCGTTGACGGCAAGCTCTACTTCAACCTCAACCCGGAGATCGTCAAGGTCTGGGAGAAGGATCTGGAGAAGAACATCACCAAGGGCGATCAGCAGTGGCGGGTGATCCGCAACAAGCCCGCCGAAGACCTCTGAACGGGCCTGAAAGCGAGCGAGACGACAAAAAGGCCGGCGCCCCCAAGCGGGGTGCCGGCCTTTTTTCATCCGCTGAAGCCCGATAGAGCCGAGCTCAGCTGCGGGCCCATCAGTACCGCCCAATCAGTACCGCCCAATCAGTACCGATAGTGCTCGGGCTTGTAGGGACCCTCCACCGGCACGCCGATGTATTCGGCCTGCTCGGAGCTGAGCTTGGTGAGCTTGACGCCGAGCTTGTCGAGGTGCAGGCGGGCGACTTCCTCGTCGAGCTGCTTGGGCAGCATGTAGACCTGCTTCTCGTAGCTGTCGCCGTTGACCCACAGCTCCATCTGCGCCAGCACCTGGTTGGTGAAGGACGCGGACATCACGAAGCTCGGGTGGCCAGTGGCGCAGCCGAGGTTGAGCAGACGGCCCTCGGCGAGCATCAGCACGCTGTGGCCGTCGGCGAAGCGGAACTCGTCGTATTGCGGCTTGATGTTGATGCGCTCGACGTCGTCGCGCTTCTTCAGGCCGGCGAGGTCGATCTCGTTGTCGAAGTGACCGATGTTGCCGACGATGGCCTGGTTCTTCATCCGCGCCATGTGGTCGGCGGTGATGATGTCCTTGTTGCCGGTGGTGGTGATGAAGATGTCGGCGGTCTCCACTACGTCCTCGAGGGTGGTGACCTGGAAGCCCTCCATCGCCGCCTGCAGCGCACAGATGGGATCGATCTCGGTGACGATCACCCGGGCGCCCTGACCCTTGAGGGCCTGAGCGCAGCCCTTGCCTACCTCACCGAAGCCGCAGACCACCGCGACCTTGGCGCTGAGCATCACGTCCGTGGCGCGGTTCAGGCCGTCGATGAGGGAGTGACGGCAGCCGTAGATGTTGTCGAACTTGCTCTTGGTCACCGAATCATTGACGTTGATGGCGGGGAAGAGCAAGGTCTCCTCCTTGGCCATCTGGTAGAGGCGATGAACACCGGTGGTGGTCTCCTCGCTGACGCCCTTCAGACCCTCGGCGATGGCGGTCCAGCGGCCGGGGTTGGCGGCCAGCTCGGAGCGCAGGGTGTCGAGGATGACGCCCCACTCCTCGGGCTCCTTCTCAGCGTCGAACTCCGGCACGGCGCCGGCGAGCTCGTACTCCCGCGCCTTGTGCACGAAGAGGGTGGCGTCACCGCCGTCGTCGACGATGAGGTCCGGGCCGCTGCCGTCGGGCCACATCAGAGCTTCCTTGGTGCACCACCAATACTCTTCCAGAGTCTCGCCCTTCCAGGCGAAGACCGGCACGCCCTTGGGAGCACCGACGCTACCGCCGGTCTCCGGGCGGCCCACCACCACCGCCGCGGCGGCATGGTCCTGGGTCGAGAAGATGTTGCAGGAAACCCAGCGCACGTCGGCGCCGAGGTCGGTGAGGGTTTCGATGAGCACGGCGGTCTGCACCGTCATGTGCAGACTGCCCATGACCTTGGCGCCCTTGAGGGGCTTGGTGTCGCCGTACTTCTCGCGCAGGGCCATCAGCCCCGGCATCTCGTGCTCGGCCAGCTCGATCTCTTTGCGGCCGGATTCGGCGAGGGAAAGGTCGGCGACCTTGTACGGCAGGCGCGCCTGGTCGGTAGCGGCTTGGGTCTCGGTCAATACGGTCATGGAAAGCTCCTTCTGGTTCAACGGGCACGGGGCCCGGTCGGTCTTGAGAGTTAGGTCTTGAAAGTCGGAAGATGCGAAGAATCACTGCGAGTCGTCTACTGCCGGAAAGTCTGTGGATGGGTCACCCGGTGATGGTTCCAGAGGCCGGCGGGCGACGGCGGTGAAGAGCGCCGGGCCTCGAGCCTCGGGATCCGTCGGCAAAGCGTGGAGCCTCGGAGCCTCCAAGCCCGCTCCTTCGAGCCAGCCAAGGAGCTGCTCCTCCTCGAAGCCCAACCAGACGTGGCCCATCTGCTGGCGATACTCCTCGTGGTCGTGGCTGAGCATGTCTACTACCAGCAGCCGGCCACCGGGCTTCAGAGTGCGCACCGCCTGTCGCAGGCTGCGCAAGGGCTCCGGCAGATGGTGCAGCACCAGCACCAGCAGCGCCACGTCGAGGGTCTCGTCGTCCACCGGTAAGGATTCGATGCTGCCGCGGCGCAGCTCGACGTTGGGATACTGCGCCAGCCGGCCCTCGGCGGCCTCGAGCATGGCGTCGGAATCGTCCACCGCTACCAGATGGCGCACGAAAGGCGCCAGGGCCGCCGCCAGCTGGCCGGTGCCGCAGCCGAGATCCGCCACGGTCCAGGCGGGATCGAGGAGGGGCAGCAGGGCGTGGAGGTCGAAGCGACGGCCGAAGAGCTCCTCCCGCAGCTGCGCCCACTGGCCGGCGGCGGAGGAGAAGAACTCCTGGGACTTGGTGCGCCGCTCCGCCAGCACCCGCTCCAGCCGCCGCCGATCTTGAGTCACCGCGGGACCCTCGGCCACCTCTTCGCGAACCAAGAGCCACAGTCGCCGGGCGTCTTCTTCCCAGCTCTCCCGCCGGGTGCCGTAGCGCCGGCTGGTGCCGTCCCGATAGGCCCCCACCCAGTCGCCGTCGGCCAGGACTTTGAGATGCCGGCTGGCGGTGGACTGGGGCAGCTGGAGCACGGTGCACAGCTCCGACACGGTGAGCTCATGATCCTCCAGCGCCAACAGGAGTCGGCACCGAATCGGATCGGCGAGCACCGACATGCGGTCAAAGACCTGGGGCCGTGCCGGCGGCGGCGCTTTTGCCGCAGCCTTTGCGCTGGTCCTTTCTGGGGCGCGGGTCTTTTCTTGGGTGAGCGCCGCAGTCATCAATCCGTCCATCCGGATGCAATGATATCGAATGAACAGGCGAAGTCAAGCCGTGTTCGCTGGACCGCGTTCTAGGGCGCTTGGTTCACAACGGGGCGCTCGACCAAACATGTTCACCAGGTCGGTGTATACTTATAACGAGGCACGCCAATGGAGATTCTCTTCGCCGACAAGAATCTACGGCGCCTGTGCGAAGAGGAACGGCGCGCCAAGCGCTCTCTGGGCCAGGCGGGAGCCCGGAAACTGCGAGCCAGATTGGCCGATTTGATGGCCGCATCGACGGTTCGAGATCTGGTGGCCGGCCGGCCCCATGCGCTCAAAGGAGACCGCTCCGGCCATTTCGCCATCGACCTCGACCGGGGACGCCGCCTGGTCTTCGAACCGGGGAACGAGCCCACACCACGCTCTTCGGACGGTGGCATCCTCTGGTCGGAGGTGACCGTCGTCCGCATCCTATTCATAGGGGACTACCATGACTGAGACACAGGCCTTCCGTCCTGATTGGGTCTCCCATCCCGGAGAAACCATCGAGGATCTTCTCGAAGAACGCGAATGGACTCAGGCGGAGCTAGCTCGCAGAACCGGTTTCACCCGCAAACACGTGAATGAGCTGGTCAAGGGCAACGCCGGCATCTCGTCGGACGCTGCCCTCCGGCTCGAATCGGTTCTGGGCTCGAGTGCAGAGTTCTGGATGCAACGAGACTCCCAATATCGCGAGGCGATGCAACGCCGACAGCATCTGGACCGGCTGAAGGCGGATGCGGAATGGCTCGAAACACTACCCATCGGGGACATGACTCGCCGTGGCTGGATTCAGCGTCGGCGCAACAAGGCCGAGCAAGTCGCCGAATGCCTGAAATTCTTCGGAGTAGCCTCCGTCACCGCCTGGCGCAAACAATATGAGAAGCCCCTGGTGGCCTTCCGCGCTTCGAAGGCCTTCGACCACAGCGTGGGGGCCATCGCGGCCTGGGTACGGCAGGCGGAACGACAGGCGCAGGAAATTTTCTGCGAGCCCTATGACACCAATTCCTTCAAGAGCACTCTCCAGCGGCTGCGCCGCCTGACGGAAGATGCCGACCCCAAGAGCTTCGTACCAACCCTGGTCGACCTATGCGCCGCCTGCGGCGTGGCGGTGGTCTTCGTTCCGACCCCAAAAGGCTGCCCGGCCAGCGGCGCCACCCGATGGTTGAGCCCTCACAAGGCCCTTCTGGTTCTCAGCCTACGGCACAAGAGCAACGACCACCTTTGGTTCACGTTTTTTCACGAAGCAGGACATCTGGTGCTGCACAGCAAGAAGCTGCAGTTCATCGACTTCGAGGACGGCTCCGAAGACCAGCGCGAGCAGGAGGCGGACCGATTCGCCCGAGATCTGCTCATCCCACTGTCAGCGACCCAAGAGCTCGAAAAGCTCGCGGCGGGGGGCAGGGTCTCCAAGGCACAGGTCCTGAGCTTTGCCCGCCGCTGGCAGGTCGCCCCGGGGATCGTCGTGGGGAGGATGCAGAAAGAAGGGTGGCTTCCGTGGTCTCACCTCAACGGCCTGAAGGTCCGCTACTCCTGGGCCGGAGCGACTGAGCGACTGAGCACCTGAGCGCCTGAACAAGAGCCCTCAGCCGCTGTCGCCCAAATAACCCAACGACCGCAACCGCTCCCGCTCCTCGGGGGTCAGGCCTTCTTGCTCGCTCCGGCGGCGGAGGTCGCCGGCGGCGTCGAGGCGGCGTTGGGAGTCGCGGCGGTAGTTTTGGAGCAGCTGGCCCAGGTGGCGGATGTGCTCGGGGTGCTGGGCCGCCAGGTCGTGCTCTTCTGCAGGGTCGGTGGCGAGGTCAAAGAGCGACCAGCGGTCCGCCTGCGGATCGTAGACCCCCTTGAGGTTCTCCTGCACCACGATCGACCACTGGATGCCCGCAAAGGCGGGACGGTCTGGGCGGCGGCGGTGGAGGGGGACGCCGGAGAGATCGTCGTGAGGTAGGCCGAGGGCGTCGAGGATCGTCGGCACCACGTCGAGGGCGCTGGAGACCTGGTCCCGGCGCACGCCGGCATGGCCTCCGCCGGGCCATTTGATGATCAGCGGCACCCGCAGCACCTCGTTCCACGGATTGCCGTGAAGCACCCGCCCTTGTTCCAGCAGCGACTCACCATGATCGCTGGTGACCACGATGAGCAGATCGTCGTAGATCCCCAGGGCTCGCAGATGATCCAACAGCTGGCCCACCTCGGCATCCATGGCCGTCACCCCGGCACCGTAGAGAGCCGGCAAGGCCTCGTCCTCCCGCTGCCGCGGCCGCATGCGCCCGTCGCTCATGCGCGCCAGCCGGGCGGAGCCGCAGAAACCCCGAGTACACCCGTAATCATAGAGCCCCCAACGCTGGGCCACGGTCTCGCGGCTGATGCCCGGGGCTTCGTAGGGCAGCCGGTGAAAGTCGGAGTGGGGCTCGAAGGTGTGCAGGAAGAAGAAGAACGGCTGAGAACGGTGCAGGGTGATCCAATTCGCCGTCTCCCGCACCGCCTGGTCGAGCCCCCAACGGCGGGACTCGTATTGCTCGAAGCCGCGGCCGAAGCCGAAGCGGGGATCGAGCCAAACGCAGTCGTAGGTCAGCCCGCGGGTTGCGAAGCCGGCGGCCCGGAGCCGTTCCGCCAGGGTCGGCACCCGTGGGTCCAGCTCGCCCTCCTTGCCACCGTAGATCTGCGGCGGGTAGCCGGTCAGGAGCGTCGCGTGGGACGGTTTGGTCCAGGTGGCGGCGGCGTAGTGAGGAGTCCACAGCTCCCCCTCCCGCGCCAGCCGGTCGAGGTGCGGCGTCTCCCACGGCCCGCCGAGGATGCTAAGCCCGTCCTCCCGCAGGGTGTCGAGGGAAAGAAAGAGCACCTGGGGCGGAGCGCCCTCGTCGGCCGCCTCCTCCTCGCCGAATGCCGGCACCGGAGCCAAATATTCGAGATAGAGATCTGAGAGATTGAGCTTTCTCTCGGCCGGCAGACGCACCGTGAGGGTCATGGCCGGCTCGGCGCCCTGGGGCGGCGTCAGCACCCAATCCCGCTGCCACCAAGCGGGGTCAGCGTTCAGGTCCACCAGGTCGTGCTCTTCGGGAGCCGACCGCCACGACGACGCGACTGTGAGGGTCGCAGCTCCGGCTCCATCGCCCTCCACCGGCGCGGAGATCCTCCACGGGCCGCCTTCCAGATCTTGATCCTGCGAGGGGTGGGAAAGGCATCCGGAGACGCGAAGCTGGAAAGCCGCCGCATCCCCCACGGCCCGGTCCGCAGGCAGCGGAAGCACCAGCTGGGCTCCGTCCTCCAACACCCAGCCGTAGCGGGTCTCGTCCCCGCAGTAGACGGTGGTGGGGAGCTCGGCGGCGCCGGAAACCCGCGCCGCCTCCGGATGGGTGACAAAGTCTTCGAAGACGGGGAAGCGCTCCGGCTCCGGCCCCCGGCAGGCCGGGAGAAGGAGGAGCAGAAGCGCTAGGAAGGTCGGAGCACAGAGCTGTTGGAGCACAGGGCCGTCGGAAGACAGAGCCGCCGAATTACGAGGCACCGCGGCCACTGAGCACCACCGGAATCGTCTTCGCCAGGATCTTCAGGTCCAGCAGCGGCGACCAGCTGTCGATGTATTCCAGGTCGAGCTCGATCCAGCGGTTGAAGTCGATCTCGTTGCGGCCGCTGATCTGCCACAGGCAGGTGAGCCCCGGCTTCATGGACAGCCGCCGGCGCTGCCAGGGCTTGTATTGGGCCACCTCTTCGGGGATCGGCGGCCGGGGGCCCACCAGGCTCATGTCACCGCGCAGCACATTCCACAGCTGGGGCAATTCGTCGAGACTGAACTTGCGCAGGAATCGCCCCACCGGACCGGTGATGCGGGGATCCTGGGCCGCCTTGAACACCGGTCCCTCATGACGGTTGAGGTGCATCAGCTCTCCCCGGCGCTGCTCCGCGTCCTCCACCATGGTGCGGAATTTGTACAGGGTGAACATGCGACCGTTGAGCCCGCAGCGGGTCTGGCGGAAGAGCACCTGTCCGCCGGAGGTGATCTTGATGGCCAGGGCGATGAGCAGCACCACCGGCATCCCCAAGGCCAAGAGCAGCACCGAGACGCTGACATCCACCGCCCGCTTGAGGGCCAGCTGGAGGTGGTTGGTGGGGGTGGTGGAGAACGTCAGCAGGGGCAGGCCGTCGAGCTCCTCCAGCTGCACGCTGCCCCGGGTGTGGGGGAAGAAGTTGAGGGCGAAGCGCACCCGGATCCCACGCTCCTCCAGCTGCAGGAAGATGTCCTCCATGCGGTCCAGGTCCCGGCGGTGGACGGCGAAGACCACATCATCCACCGGGTTGGTGTCGACGATGGCGGTGATGTTGTCGAGGTCGCCGAGCACTGGGTAATGCTCCGGCAGCACCGGCGAGACCTCGCCGCCGTAGGTTACGAAGCCGAGCACCCGGAAGCCCCAATACCTGTGAGCGTCGACGGATTCCGCAATGTCGATGGCGGTCTGGTTGGTGCCGACGAGGAGCACGGTGCGGTAGTTGAAGCCCTTGCTGCGCACGTAGCGCGAGGTGACGCGTACGAAAAGCTTTTCGACCAGCAGCAGCAGGCAGGCGAGGACACCGAAGAGGCTGAGCCAGGTGCGGCTGAGCTCGTCTTGGCCGAGGAGCAGCTCGTCCACCCGCGAGGCGTAGAGCACCAGGGTGAAGATCACCAGGCCCCAGACGCAGACGCGGATGATGGCCAGCGCCTCCTCGAGGATGGGCACCGTGCGGTGGGAGCGGTAGCGGCCGGAGGAGAGGAGCAGCACCCCCCAGATGAGCAAGGCCAAGGGCAGGAAAGGAAGGTAGTCCTCTAGAGGATAGAGGCGGCTCTCGAAGAGCGCCGGCGCCCACCGCGGCAGTACGGCGCTGCGCAGCCAATAGGCAAGGAAAAAGGCGCTGGTGACCAAGAGGAGGTCGGCGGAGAAGATGGTCAGCGCGATCAGGCGCGCTCTTTCCTTCAACATTTCGGAGAGGCCTTCAACATCTTCGGAGGGCTTTCAACATGTTCGGGGGGATCTCTTTCTCAGAAGGAAGCGCAGAAAATGCACCGGACTCTTCGCTTTATGGCTCGTTGACATATTTTACGTGAGCCAGCCTGTTTCTGTCCATTCTCGAGCGCAATGGGCTTCCTGACACCGCCCCAACCCCGCCCTCGTGGGAGTCGATCCACACCTCAGCCTTGCTCCCAGATCGGCTCACAGACTTGCTCTCACAGGAAGGATTCCGCCGGCGGAAGGTCGTCAGTTGCCGCGGCTTTTGGTAGCGCGGTTCGACATGGAGAGAAACATCGACTCGTAGCGCCGGCAGACGCCGCCCCAAGAATACAACTCCTGAGCCCGTTTGGCAGCATGCAAGCCCCGCTCCCGCGCTTCCTCGGCATTCTCCGCCAGCCGCGACAGGTGTCGAGCCAGAGTTTCCGGCTCTGCGGCGCGGAAATAGAGCGCCTCCGGACCCGCCACTTCGCGGTTCTCCGGCGTGTCGTTGACCACCGGACAGCAGCCGTAGCCCATGGCCTCTACCAGCGCCGGATGAGTCCCCCCCACTTCGGTGGCGTGGATGTAGGCCCGGGCGTGACCTAGGAGCTCACGATAGCCGGCCCCGTAGATCGGGCCGGGGAAGAGAATCCGCGGATCGGCGTCGCGGGTGAAGCCATCGATGAAGCGGCGGGCGTAGGGCGCTCCGCCCACCATCGCCAAGGGCAGCTCACCGGTCACCGAGCGGTAGGCCTCGGCCACCCGGTGGGGATTGTTCTCCGGCTCGAATCGGCTGACATAGAGAAAATAGCGCTGGTCCTCGAGACCGAGGCGAGGCAAAACCTCCGGCTCCTCCGGCACATCCGGTTCGACCCCGTAGGTGATCACCGTCGACTCGGCTCCATAGCGCGAGAGGTAGTGCTGGCGGATCACCTCGGCGTCGGTGACCAAGACCGTCGGTAGCCAGGTCGCCAGCCGCTCCGAGACCGCATAGACCATGCGCCCGGGCCAGCCCCACTTGGCCCGCCGCTTCTCGATGCCGTCCACGTGCAGCGCCACCGGCGTGCCGGTCCAGCGCAGCAGGGGCACGAAGAGAGCGTTGGCGGAATTGACGATGAGCACCGCATCGAACCGCCGGAAGATGGCATGGAGACAAGAAAGCAAGGTGTGCACCGGGGTATCGAAGTACTTGGTGCGCAGGGTCGGCAACACCACCAGCTTCGCCCCGCGATGCTCCCGCAGGCCCTTGGGGGTGAAGTGGGAGCGGCAATACACCGTCACCTCGTGTCCCGCTTCCACCAATCGCACCGCCAGCTCCTCCATCAAAGTCTCGTAGCCACCGTAGCGGCCGGGGATACCGCGACTCCCCAGCAGTGCAACCCGCAACGGCGGGGAATCTTGCGCCGGTCTCTTGGCTGAAGAGGCGCCGGAGGCGGAGGTCATAGCGGCTCTCCGGAGGTATGAAACCAGCGATCGATGGAGGCAGATCCGACCTTGCGGCGGCGCTGGATATGCCGTCGGCGCTGGGCGATGCGGCGGCGATGGCGCCACAGCCAGCGGTAAGCCTCGAAGGAGGAGCGCTCCCGCAGCAGGACATAGCCGAGGGCCAGGATGTCCCGCAACAGGGTCGGCAGTAGGGTGAGAAGCAAGTTGCGGCCGGTCTGGTGGTAGCAGCGCAGAAGGTAGCGGTTCTTCAGCGAATGGTAGTTGACCATGGCGGGCATGGCACTACGCCGTTCGGGCAGGTTCCAGCGTTTGTGCACCGCCACCGCCGTGGGCTCGTAGAGGATTTCCCAGCCGCGCTCCCGCAGCCGAAAGCTGAGCTCCGCGTCTTCCCGAAAGGAGTGGAAGGCGGCATCGAAGACCTCGCCGTCTACCGCCGCGTCTTCGAGGGCGGCGCGGCGATAGAGAGTGGCGGCACCGGTGGCGCCAAAGACCTTCTCGGGCTCGGCGAATTGCCCCCGATCCACCTCCCCGGAACCGCGATCCAGATGTCGCCAGGTGGGGATCAGGCGCATGCCGCAGGCGTCCAGCCGCCGGGGCTCCCCCGGTTGTTCCGGTCGCAGCAGGCGGCCGGTGACCGCGCCGGCATCGGGATGAGTTTCGAGCCTCGCCAACAGCCGCTGAACAAAACCCGGCCGCGGCCGCGCGTCGGCGTTGAGGCTGAGCACGAAGGGGGCGGCGGTCTCCGCCAGTGCTCGATTCATGCCGCCGGCGAAGCCCAAATTCTCCTCCAGTGCCACCACCCGGAAGCTGGTTCCGGCGCCCTCTTCACCACGAAAGTCGACCGCCAATCCCCGGGACACCGCCACCGAATCGTCGGCGCTGGCGCAGTCCACCACCGTGATTTCCGCCACCGGCGGCGTCAGCGCCCGCAGGCTGGCGACGCACTCGGGCAGGTCGGCAGCGGCACCGTAGGTGACGATGCACACCGCCACCGGCGCGGGAGCCGGTGCCGGGCGAGGCTGCGAAGGAGAGCGATCTCGGGCCATCACCTTCGAGGAGGCCGGCATTCCCTGGCCAGACGCCGGGGCCGGCGCCAGCCGCTCACCGCCCCGAGCATCACCGCTCCCAGACCGGCGGCAGCCTGACTCCTGCTGGTGCTGCGCCGCGGGCGCCGAAGGGGAAGGAGCAGCATCCGCAGAGCCATCCCCGCCAGCAGCGCCGGCACCGCCGCCAGCGCCCAGCTGCGGCCGTAGTGCAGCCGCAGATAGCGCACCAGGTTGCGGTAGTAGACCCATAGGAACGGACCATACCCCAAACGGGGCACCGACGCCCCCAGCCCGTGGCGGAAGCGCGCCGACGGCCAGTAGCGCAACGTCTCCCCCCGATCCCGCAGCCGCCGAGCCAGGTCCACATCCTCAAACCACGCCGGATAGAAACCCTCGTCCATGCCTCCCAGAGCCTGCAGCGTGTCGGTCCGCAGGGCCAGGGCGGCGGCGGCGGGTTGCTCGACCTGAGCACCGGCGGGTGGCTCAGTGGCCGGCCCGGCTCCGGCGGGGAGCAGGAGTGCCTGCTGGAGCAGCGTCCACGGCGAGGGTAGCGGCCGCAGCTGCCATCGGTGCTGACTTTGCCCATCGTCTCCCAGCAGCTTGGGGGCCAGACCGGCGGCGTCGGGAAACTGCTCGAAACCCGTGAGGAGCGCCTCCAAAGCGCCCTTCTCGGGCTCGGCGTCGGGGTTCAAAATCAGCACGATCTCCCCCCGGGCCTCTTCCAACCCGCGGTTGACGCCGCCAGCGAAGCCCCGATTGCGGCTTCCACCCTCGGAGCCGGACACCACCCGCCCCCTTCCTTCCGGCAACCCCTCTCGGGAGCCGTTGTCGACGATCAGCAGCTCGAAGCGCGGATCGTCCGGCCAGGCCTCCCGGAGCCGAGCCAGCAGCTCCTCGTTGTGCCAATGGACGACGATCCCCGTGAGGGCGATGCTCACCCCGCCGCTCACGAAGCCGCGTCCTGGGATGGACCCTCGTGCCAGCGGCCCAGCAATTCGCCGGGGGGCAGCTGCGCCGGCCCCCGGTGGAGGAATTCCGGCACGAGGCGAACCGCCCTCCCCACCCCGACCAGGAGCGCACCGGCCTTCGCCTCCTGGCCGCGCAGAACGAAGCGCAGCAAATCGAGACCGTCGCGCAGCACGAAACGCGGCAGGTGCAGCCAGAAGGAGCGTCCGAGGACCCTCGCCAGCACCGCATAGCGATTGCGGTAGACCAGCTCCAGGCGATCAGCACCGCCGGTGGCGGAGCCCTTGTGGCGAGCCAACGCTCCCGGCACCAGGAGAGCGTGAAAGCCCGCGGCGCGCAGGCGGCAGGCCAGGTCGACGTCCTCGTAGTAAGAGCCTAACCGGCGATCGAAGACACCGTCCTCGCCGGCCACCGCTTCCAGAGCCTGGCGCCGGAAGAGTACGGCGGTGGCGGAGGCACCGAAGATCCGCCGCGGCGTTCCGCCGGAGAGCACGTCCTCCGGACGCTGGCCGTGCCCCAACTGCACCGCCTGCCCCCAACGGTTGAACGCCAGACCGGCGCCGTCCACCCGCTTGGCATCGTCCCACCGCAGCACCACCCCTTGGGCTGCGCCAGCGGCCGGATCCTGCTCCAGCGCCCGCGCCAGTCCTCGGCACCAGCCCGGCTGCACCACCAGATCGTCGTTGACCGTTCCCACCAGCTCCCCGGCGGCGGCCTCCAAACCGTGGTTGACCCCGCCGGTAAAGCCTAGGTTGGAGCCCGGACGCAGATGCCGCACCGCCAGCTCCGAAGGTAGTGCCAGAGGCTCCGGCGCCTGATCCACCACCAGAATCTCCAGAGCCTCCCCACCGTCCCTACGCAGCGCTTCCAGGCAGGGCAGCAGCAGAGGGCTGGCGCCCACCGTCGGCACTACAATGCTCAAGGTTGGGATGCTCAAGGTTGGGATGCTCAGGGGCGGAGTGCTCAAGGGGAACTCCCTCCCCGTCGGAGCGGCAAGGCCGAGTTCCAGAGCAGCTCGACCCGGTCCAGCACCAGGCCGTTCGGCAGCGGAGCGGGAGTAGATTCCGGCGGAGCCGCCGCGCCGCGCACGGTGAGGTTCAGGGCCTCACCCCGGGGCCAGGCGTAGGGACCGAGCTGCACCGCGCCCCACTGTCGGTCACCCCCCGGCCCCCAAACGGTGAGCAGCTTCTCTCCCGCCCGGATCTCCAGATTCAGTGACCCCGGATGGTTGCGGATGGGCTGACCGTGGATCACCAACGTCACCGCCTCGCCGCCCGGCACCACCGGAGCACTGAGGCTCTCTCCGGGCCGCAACGTCCAACCGCCGCGCCAGCGCGTACGCTCGATGGACCAGCGGGACGGATGGGGATGACCGCCCCGATGGAGGACCTGGGCGTCCTCCACCTCCACCACATGAGTAGGCCAGCGGGCCGCCGCCACCGGCACGAGAGCAAACGCGCCGAGGACCAACGCCACCGCCAGCGCGCGGGCCGCCCCCAACCGCCGCGGCCGGTGGCGGGGGAACCACCAGAGGAGCGCCGCTGCTGCAGTGAGCAGCGGCGGCCACAGCCAGGTCGCCAACCGCGGGCGCACCGAGCTGGGGAAGAAGCGGGCCACGTCGCTGCCGGTCATGCGAGCGAGATGATCGAGGAGGTAGGTGCGGCCATCGGCGAAATTGTAGGTCCACCCCGGCACCGCCAGCCACAGCACCGTCGCCGCCGTCGTAAGCACCGCCAGCGCCGCCAGCAGCCCCCGAGCTCCGGCGCTGCGCCGCCGGGCGAGGAGGGGAATCAACGCCAGCGCCAGTAAAGGCAGCATGAAGAGGCCATAGCGGAAGGGCGGCGACCATCCGCCGTACCACTCGCCCCGGGGAGTCACCACCAGCAAGAAGGGCAGGGCGGTGATGACCAGATCGCGGCCCAGGATCTCTCGCCGCCGCGCCAGCCAAATGACCGCCGGCACCACCAGCAGCCAGATCGGCGCCGCCCAGAACAGGCCGAAGGCCGAGTCGAAGAAGAGCCCCAAAGCTCCTTCGAGGTAGTCGGCGCCATGGCGCTCGTGGAGCGCCAGCTCCTCCACGGTGTGGATCTTCAGCGGGTTGCCGAAACGTTGTTGGTTGAACCACAGAATCGCCAGCCCCACCACCCCCAGGAGAATCCCCAGCGGCACCAGCCGCTTGCGCAAGCCCCTGCCGTAGAGCCAGGCCAGGAGCAACAGCGGCAGCGCCAGAAGCATGAAGCGGATCTTCAAGATCGGCAGCAGCACCAGCGGTAGGGCGATGCCCAAGGCCAGCTCCCACGCACCGGGCTTGCGATGGCGCAGCTGCAGAATGCGGTCGAGGGCGACCGCCGCCAGCAGCGCCGCCGGCACCTCCGCCCACACCTGGGAGGAGTAGAGGAGCAGCGGTGGCGTCAACGCCAGCAGCGCCCACGCCACCAGCGCCGGACCGGGCTGCTGAGGAAAATACGCCGCCGCCAGCCGCAGGGCGAGCCACGCCAGCAGCGCGGTGAGGGCCGCCATCATCACCAACGCCCCCGCCTTCCCCGCCACCCGATAGGCCGGGGCCAGGGCCAGCGGCAGCAGCTCGTTGTGACGCGAGTAAAGCTCGCCGCCGGGCCCCACGGGATCCCCGAATTGGGGCTCGAGGGGCCGCTCCATGAACGCCCGCCAGCTCTCCTCCGCATAGTCGTTGGTGAGATCCGCGTCGAGGTCGTAGGCCAGGCTGTGGGTGACCAGCAGATAGAAGGGCTCGTCGCCGTCGGGCTGGCGCTGGCCGGTGGTCCACGGGGCCAGGGCCAGATACACCGCCAGCGGCAGCCAGAAGAAGAGAGCGGAAGGGCGAGCCGGCAGGCTGTGGCCCAGGAGCGGCCGGAAAGCCAGCACCTGGCGATACGTCCAGTGGCCGAGGAGCAACACCCCGGCTGCCGCCAACACCGGAGCATCGAGGGGAAGATCAAGGGCGCCCCGCCCCAGGATCAGCAGCGCCAGCACTGCGGCGCCGGCTGCATGAGTCGCGCGCAGGCGGCTAGACAAGCGCCGGGCGCCCTGCAAAACGCCCCAGCGATGGATCCACGCGAGGGCCAACACCACCAGCGGCAGCGCCAGCAGGGTGGTGCGCAAGGGATCCTCCCTACCGGAAGGCTCGGAGGAGATCTTCGCCACCACGCCGGTCGCCAGGGCTGCGAGCACCAGCTCCCCCGCCGCCCGGACCAGGTGTGCTGCTCTACCCTCCATCACGGTCTCAGCTCCACGCGAAAGAGGTGAATCTGGACCTCCGGCGGCAGCTCCGGATCCCGCAGGACCGAGACCCGCCGCACCGGCTGCGGCGGATCGATCGTCCACGTCCCACGATACCGCTGGGCCAGAAAGCCTCCCTCGGGAGCCACAGAGGTCACGAAGGGCTTCGGCGCCGGAACTCCGGCGGTGGTCAAATCCCTCCGCCCCGCGGCCCACTCCGCGGTACCTTGCCCCACGGTGAGGTACCACTCGCTGCGGGTGCCGTCGAGATGAAAACACCGGACCAGCGCCACTTCCGTACCCGCCGGCAGCTCGGCGGCGAAGGAGAGATTCGATTCCACCATCAGGGCACTAGCCTCCCGAGGCTCGAGGTCGGTCCCCCAGTTGGGGTGGCGCTGATCGAGCACCTGGGTCGGCGCAGGCAGCAGGCTGATGCCCGGCTGCGGACGGCTCAACAGGAAGCACAGACCGAGAAAGACCACCGGAGCCACAACGGTCGCCGGCACCAGCCAACGCCCCGACCGCCGAGGCTTCCGCCGTCTTGCCAACACGATGAGACCAACGACCACCAAGAGCGCCAGGAGCAGCTTCCCGAAGGCAGCGATGGCCGACCCGAGGTGAAGCCCATCGAGAACCGCTGGCAACGCCGGCTCCCGCAGCCAGGGATAGGCGGCGAGAAGAGCTGTCACGAGGAGGAGCACTGCGGACCACCGTCGCTGAAACTCCGCGCCCAACCCGCTGGGCGAGAGCAGGAGGGAAACGGGAACCGCAATGATGACCAGAGGCGCCGCGCCGGCCACCCACAACGACGCGCCAGCAGCTAGCAGGACGATCTCCACGCCGCCACGCCGCGCCATCTCGATCCCCTGGGGCAGGACGAAGAGCAACAAGAAGATCGATCCCCAGTGGGCTTCGAGAGGCTCTGGATTCGGCCCCAGGAACCACAGCGCCGCCAGCAAGGGGAGAGCCGCCAGGGCGATCACTCCGAGGCGGAGCTTCGGGTCGAGCTCTTGGAGGCGCGGGCGCAGGGCGGCGAGAACCAGCACGGCCAACACCAACAAAGCCTCCGCGGGCTCCCAACCGGCAAGGAGCGCGGCTCCCCCTAAGGCGACTAGCCCAGCCGCGAGCCCCCACTGCTCGGCCCAGCCGCCGGCCACCCAGCTCCTGGCCGCCCCATCCGACCGTTCCTCGCTCCTTGGACCGCTCTGCCCTCGCTGAGGAGCAAGGCGCAGCCCGGCTTCCACCGCCAGCAGGGTCAGGCTCAGAGCGACGGTCCAGGCGCCGCCGAAGATCAACCCGCAGGCCACCGCCAGCAGCACCGAGAGCGGCGGATACCTACGCGCCAGCAGCCAAGCTCCCACGGCCCCCACCACCGGCAGCACGAGCAGGCTCACCGCTGCCGATCCTCCCCAGCGATCCGCCAGCAGTAGCTCGCCGCGCATCAACACCTGGGTGCCCAACGCCGCCGCCAACCACCAGCTCAGCGGCGGGCGGCCTTCGCGGGCTTTCCATCCGGCAGCGCCGGCCAGTGCCAGAGCCGCCAGCAGCAAGGCGCTCACCACCGTCCCGCGCAGAGCCCCCTGGGGCAGCACCGCCACCGCCAGAACGCCGAACACAGCGGCAGTGGGGAGTAGCGGAACCCGGGGCCGCAAGCCGCCCTCCCGCTCCAAGACCGCGGCACACACCAGCACCGCCCCCAACAACCACGCCAAGAATCGCCCCTCCGCAGCAGCGGACGGGTCGACCTGGTGCGCGCTGAGGCTCCATGCAGCGGCGAAGCCGGCCAGGGGGGGCAGAAAGCGTGTAACGGCGGTATCTCCCGTTGGGTCTTGCTCGGGACCGAGAGAAAGCGATGAATCGCGGAGCGTCTTCAAGGGCTCCTGTGGACCGATGAGCAGTGATTCTATCGTCCTTCTCGGTCTACGGTCGCCGGCCACAGCGCGTTGACGCTCCCCAGGGCTGAAGATAGACTCCCCGCCGTCATGCTTTCCCGAGACCTCTTGCGCAACGACTCCGACGAGCTGCGGCAGAACCTCTCCAGCCGCGGCGTGGACCTCTCCGACCTGGACCGCTGGCAACAGCTGGACGCCAAGCGGCGCTCCGGACTGGTGGAACTGGAAGACCTCAAGCGCCAGCGCAACGAGGCGAGCAAAGCCATCGGAATGATCAAGCGGGAGGGCGGCGACGCCACCGCGGAGATCGCCGCCGTGGGGGAGCTCAAGGCCCAGATCGAAAGCCTGGAGTCCAGCGCCGGCGACATCGACGCCGAGCTGGAGGCCCTCGCCGCCGCTTTTCCCAACGTGGCCCACGAGAGCGTCCCCCGCGGCGCCGACGAGAGCGCCAACCGCGAGGAAGCGGTGGTGGGGAAAGTGCCGAGCTTCGACTTCGAGCCCCAAGCCCATTGGGATTTGGGCCCGGAGCTGGGCATCCTCGACTTCGAGCGCGGTGCCAAGGTCACCGGCGCCCGCTTCACCGCCTACTTCGGCGCCGGCGCCCGGCTGGAGCGCGCGCTGATCTCCTTCATGCTCGATCTGCACACCCGCGAGCATGGCTACGAAGAGGTCCTGCCGCCGTTCATCGTCAACAGCGACTCCCTCTTCGGCAGCGGCCAGCTGCCCAAATTCGCCGAGGATCTCTTCCACCTGGAGGGAACGGATTACTACCTCGGCCCCACGGCGGAGGTCGCCCTGTGCAACCTGCACCGCGGCGAGACCCTGGACGAGGCCCAGCTGCCCATCCGCTACGCCGCCTACACGCCGTGCTTCCGCAGCGAGGCCGGTTCCTACGGCAAAGATGTCCGCGGCCTGATCCGCCAGCACCAATTCAACAAGGTGGAGCTGGTCCAGATCACTACGCCGGAGACCAGTTGGGACGCCCACGAAGAGCTCACCGGCCACGCCGGCCGCGTTCTGGAGCTGCTCGGGCTGCCGTACCGCAAGGTTTGCCTGTCCACCGGCGATATGGGCTTCTCCGTCGCCAAGACCTACGACCTGGAGGTCTGGCTGCCGGGGCAGAATGCCTACCGCGAGATCTCCTCGTGCTCCAACTGCACCGACTTCCAGGCCCGCCGCGCCAACCTTCGCTACCGCCCCGCCGAGGGCGGCAAGGTCCGCCTGGCTCACACTCTGAACGGCTCCGGCCTCGCCGTCGGCCGCACCCTCATCGCGATCCTCGAGAACTACCAGCAGGCGGACGGCTCCGTCCTCGTCCCCGAGGTCCTGCGCCCCTACATGGGCGGCCTCGAGCGCATCACCGCCCGTTCCTGAGATCTCCCGACGGCGATTCCAACCAGCCACCGCCCGGATCCGCTAAACTCATCGGTCTCACGCCCCGGCCAACCGGGGCCCGACCTCGCGGCTCCACCCCCGGAGCCCACCCCGCGGAGGGGTGGCAGAGTGGTCGAATGCAGCGGTCTTGAAAACCGCCGTCGGTTCACGCCGACCGTGGGTTCGAATCCCACCCCCTCCGCCAATCGTTTCAAGCACTTACAGCCTGTTTCTCCGGTCGACTGGAGAGCTCTGAGGGGCTCATTCTCCGGCCCGTGGCACACTGGTGGCACAGTTGTCCCTAGAGACGGCATCGAACCATGCGATCTACGGCAAGTTGTAGAGGAAAAGGGAAGGACTGGTGCACCCGAGAGGATTCGAACCTCTGACCTACGGCTCCGGAGGCCGTCGCTCTATCCAGCTGAGCTACGGGTGCTCAAAAATCTGTGCGCTGTCTGCGGGGCCAGAACCGGTAGGGGGTCGCGTGGATCACGCTCTCCTGCCAAGCATGGGCCGGGGAAATGGCCTGCCTGGAGGGATTCGAACCCCCGACCCGCGGCTTAGAAGGCCGCCGCTCTATCCAACTGAGCTACAGGCAGTAGTCGGCGCCGTGCTCGATCTGAGCCTGCCGGAGCTCTGGACTTCCGAACCTCGCGACGGCGAGGTCTGAATCGGGGCGCTCAGATTTGAACTGAGGACCCCCTGCTCCCAAAGCAGGTGCGCTGCCAGACTGCGCCACGCCCCGAAAAAGCGCCGCGTGAGTGTAAGCCAGCGCAGACGTGGTGTCAATTCACCAACGTCTTCGGAGCAGCCCACTGAAAAGACCCAGGAAAACTCGAGCCCCGAGGATCACCGGCGTCGGCGATCCTCGGGGTGGCTCTTGGCAGCTGGCGTTTTACCAGCTGAAGGAGACGTGGCCCAGAGCCCGACGCTCGATGAGATCGCCGCCGAAGATCTGGTAGTGCTCCTCGTCGAAGAGGTTGCTGACGTTGACGCCGACCTCGATGTTGTCGGTGATCTGGTAGTTGACGTTGAGGTCCACCAGATCGTAGGACGGCACCGGACCGGAGAAGACGCCGGCGTTCCAGTCGTAGCTGTCGCTGTGGCGGTACTTCACCGAGCCGTTCCACTTGCCACCGATATAGGTCAGGCCGAGGCCGTATTTGTTCTCCGGCGCGTTGGGCAGCAGCGGATCCTCGACGATCTGCTCGGTGATGTCGAAGTCGAACCACGAGTAGTTGGCGTCCAGCAGCCACTCGTCGGTGATGTAGTAGCTGAGGCCGATCTCGATGCCCTGGGTATCCACCTCACCGAAGTTGGTGTAGGAGAGCGCCGCCAGCAGCGCCGTCTGGTCCAACGGATTGTTGGAGAGCAGCGCGTAAGACGGGCCGAGGGCTCCCTGAAGGGTCGCCAGGAGGATCGAC
This sequence comes from Acidobacteriota bacterium, assembly GCA_034211275.1. NCBI lineage: Bacteria > Pseudomonadati > Acidobacteriota > Acidobacteriota bacterium. The sequence goes on along the minus strand of JAXHTF010000078.1, from coordinate 1,390 downwards.
GCGAAAGGCTCGGGGATCCCCGCCGGCGCCTGGTAGGGGCCGAAGTTGGGATTGATCCGACCGAGGCTGGCGTTCACCGGGGTGATCAGGTCGGTGATGAAGTTCTCCAGCTGGTTGTTGTAGTAGTCGACGGTGAGGAAGGCCTTGCGATTGATGATGCCGGAGTAGCCGACCTCATAGCTCTTGACCTCCTCGACCTCGAGGCTCGGGTTGCCCAGCGCCATCACCGGGATGCGATCGAAGCCGCAGGTGACGCCGAAGGGCGCGCAGAAGCCGGCCTCCAGAGGCGCGGTGGCGGTGATCGGGGCCGCCACCTGCACGGCGAGGAAGAACTCGGAGTAGTTGGGCGTCTGGAACGCCTCACCGTAGTTCACCCGCAACGTGTGGTTGGGGTTGATGGAGTAGACCAACGCCACCCGCGGGGAGAACTGGCTGTCGTTGAGGGAGCTGTCATCGTAGCGAGCCGCCAGCACGCCCTTGAGCTTGTCGCTGAAGTCGTACTCGACCTGCCCGAAGACACCGCTGAAGTCCGCTTCCACCGGCTCGAACATCAGGGTCTGGAAGCCCTGGGGATTGACCGAGTCGATGTTCTCCTCGCTGTAGGAGGCGCCGCCGATGAGCTGACCTCTGCCACCGCCGAAGCCGACGTTGCCCTGGACCTCGATGAGGGTGCGGTCCGAGTCCAGGTACAGGGGCACGCCGGAGCTCAGGGAACGCTGGTCATCGCCGTCACGCTCGGTGCGGTGGGCAAGAACGTTCCAGTGCTGGGTATTGAAGTTGGCCCGAACGTAGGGCCGCTCCACATCCACGCCCTGAACGCGGCCGATGCCGGTGACCTGAAGGGGGCCTTCGGAAACACCGTTGCCCGCTTCGAGGGTGAAGGACGGGCCGCTGTCGAAGAACTTATCCAGCCGCAGGCTGCCGTAATAGAGGGTGTTGTCCTCGAGCACGAGGGGAACGACCTCGGGACCCAGGCCGTCGTACTCCTGGGTGACGTTGCGGGAGCGGGAGAAGTCGTCACCCTCCAAGTAGCCACCGGAGATGCGGCCGAACCAGCCGGCACCGAGACCGCCGCCGAGACGAAGGTCGACCCGCCGGGTGTCGAGGTCACCGCCGGAGAGCTTGATCTGGCCGCCGGAGGCGTCGCGAGCGTTGCGGGTCACCATGTTGATGACGCCGTTGAAGGCATCGGCGCCATAGAGGGCGGAGCCGGGACCGCGCACCAGCTCCAGGCTCTCCAGCTCGTCGAGAGCGAAGGGCAGAGTGGACCCTGATCGTTGCATAAACCCACCCCAGATCAAGCAGCTTCAAGCTGCCCGAGATACTCCACAAAATCCTCTTGGACAGCCGGCCCCACGCCCAGCGTCAGCGTCAGGACTCCTTGAGGCCA
>JAXHTF010000077.1 GCA_034211275.1 Acidobacteriota bacterium | reverse complement strand
CAACGTCGCTGTCCGAGAATGCGCATTCTCCGACCTGGCCCTCGCGCGTCCCGCCTGGGGCCTGCGGCCTTTACATAATCGAAGACTATGCAAACTGGGTCCGGGCCAGGGAGCGCTTGTGGCGGCCGTCGGCGGTCCCGTCCGCCCCCTCGCAGGGGGCTCCCCGCAGCCCTCCACCGCACCGTTTTCGCCCCGCACGGCCGCCGTGGCCGGCGAGCGGGCCGCCAGGTCGCGGCCGCTCCCACGCGGCTTCCGCGCCCGCAGCTTCCGCCCACCCGCCCGCAGACACCCCCGCCCCGCCGGCCGGTCGCCGGCTTTCCTGCGCGCGGCGCCCTGCGGTCGCCGTGCTCGGGCCGCGCCCGGCCGGCTGCCGAGACCGAGCTCGTCCTCGACCCATCGCGAATGCAGCCTATCCGGGTGCTCGGCTGCGACCAGGGTGCCCTCGCTGGCGCTCGGCGGCTGCGCCGCCCTGGTCCCGACCTGCGCGCCCGGATCGAGCAGAACCGCGGCGATGGGGTCGGGTGCCTCCGGCGGGGCTCCGAGATCAGGTCGCCCTAGCCGACCCAGCCAGCCTTCCTTCTTTAGCCGCTCTGCCCGCGGTCCTGTCCTGAACCGATCCGGTGTAGCTCTCGAGAGAGCAGCTAAAGAAAGAACCCTCTGGCTCCTACCCTCGCCTCCGCCGTTTCGGCCTCCCTAACCGAAAACTCGTATCTGGGGTCTTGAGCTCGGAATCCATAGCGGCATCTGGATCAACGGATGCTAAGTCTCAGCAAGTATTAGGGCTTACGAATTCCGTAGCGACGAGCTCACGCCAGGGGACCTGAACCGCTACTACGACCCCGAGCTGGGGCGCTTCATCTCGGCGGACCCGCTCGGCTACGTCGATGGGCCGAGCCAGTACATCTTCGCGATGAACTCGCCGGTGGTGTTTGGGGATCCGTTGGGGTTGTACCGCGGGAGTCGCGAGGAGCAGGAGTGGGTTCGCCAGGATCTGGCCGCGGGTAGAGCGAGGCGGGCTCGTGAAGCACGGGAGTCGGAATTCAACGCTGTGTCGACCTTCCTTGCTGGAGTCGATCCGGACTACGACCTTCGCGAGGAACTAGGTCTGTACTTCAAAAGCCAGGGGCTCGGCCTCGGTAGGGTGTCTTCGAAGGTACAGCAATACCTTGGCCCTGCGGGAACCTGCCAGGGTGCGATTGAGGTGCTTCATTGTGGGATCGCGGATGCTTGGCCCGAGGTGGAGCTTCTGGAATACACGACGGTTGAGGTCACGGCCCTTCTCCTCGGTGGTGTTGAAGCGAGTGCAGCCGTCAGCTCTAGCGGCCTTTCGACAATGGCAGCGCGCAGTAGCCGCTCATTGGCTTCGGGGGCCTCTCGTAGAGCAGCAACTGGCAACTTCGCGCACCATGGGCTAGAGTTTCTTGATGATGGTGTTCGGATGGTTCCGAACGCTGGGCGACAGGTTGTCCCAAGGGCGACAGCGGGGGTAGCGCCGCGAGTCGCAAATGCGGCCAACCATGTCTTCGGTCCGAAATCGCTGGCGAAGCATAAGCTCGGGGGGGTACTCGACGCCTTCAAGGGCGACAGCGTTGCCGCCTTCAATGCGCTGGAAGGCGCTGCTCAGCAGCTCGCAAATCAAGGAGCGATCAAGGGAGTCTTCCAGACGACTGTGGAGGTCGCGGGCCAGACGGTGACCTTGCGCGGTGCGGTCGTGGAGGGGGTCGTCAAAGTGGGCACGGCATTTATTCCATGAGGGCGACCATGAAGCTAACGGAACTCGAAGCGTCCGTGCTCGGGCGTATGTTCGCCGACAATGAACTCCCGCCAAGGAGGGGCGAGCTTCATGCCGAGGCGGTCGATGTGGTCGACCGGGAGTTTACTGGCGTCGGATTCTTGACCGAGCTACGGCGCTCGCCGGAACTCAAACTGTTCAAGGATGGAGTTTCGATGCGCTGGGGGGAGGTCGGTGCGAGGCTCAACGCCACCAAGATCGAAACCGGCTATCTCGTCTATGTCGACAATGGCTACGTGACTGCGATCGAGGGATACACGTACGGAGACGAGTGGCCAGCGAAGGTTGAGCAGATTGAGTTCTACAAGTTGACATCTGGGACGGAGCTCGAGAATCCGCCGAGATAGCAGGGGTCCCGTCCACGGTGTCCACGGGTCACCTTGCACAAGAACTGGTGCGTTCCGTCTGACCCGCACCTCTCAGGTGTCCCGTCCACGCTGTCCACGCTCCGTCTGAGCTCATTGTCCCGTCCACGCTGTCCACGCTCCGTCTGAGCTCGTTCTGGGTGAATCTTGGCCGGAAGGCGGCTAGATCCCTGCAGAGAAGGCCTCGTATCCCGGCAGAAATCCTCTTCCTAGCGTCGCCTTCTCGCTAGTGCCGGGTTCTGCGACCTCCCTGGACGCTTCCTCCCTGTGGACACCCCGCCGGTGCCTGACGGTCTTGCATTTCTCCAGCCTCGTGCCCTCACCCAGAGGGCCAGTAGAAGCCTGAGAGCGCGCCGCTCCAGGCGCTGACCCATCGCGCCGTCCTTCGCCGGTTGTTCTCCTTCCCTCGCCAAGCCTCTGCGGGGGTGAGGCCCTCGAGGTTTTGGTGGGGGCGGAGGTGGTTGTACCAGACCCGGAATTCGGCGAGATCCAGCTGATCCACCAGGCCGTCCTCGCCGAGCTGGGGGCGGCTGCGTAGAGCTCGCTTGAAGGTGCCGAAGAAGCGTTCGATGCGGCCATTCTGCCAAGGGGCGAAGGGCGCCGTGCGGTGGTGGCGGATGCCGAGGAGAGCCAGGGCCCACGAGAATAGGCCGGAGGTGAAGACCGGCTCGTTGTCGGTCCTGACGATGCGGGGCTTGCCGAAGCGCTCCATGGTCTCGAGGAGAGCTCGAAGGAGCGTCACCGACCTCTTGGAAGGCAGAATCTCGAGGTCCAGACAGGCCCGCGAGCCGTGGTCGAGAATCCCGAGGATCGGTGAGGGTTCGTTCGTCACAGCGGTCAGGTCGAGAGGCCAGATGAGGTTGCGAGGAGCCATCCTCGGTTCTCGGCGCCGGATGTCGCGGCGGGCCCGCAGCACTTCCCGCTGTGCACCGCGAAGGACATTCGCCACGAAGCTCTTGCCAACGGTCATGTGCCGCCGCTGGTGGAGGTGGTTGAAGGTGATCGCCAGGCGCCGGCAGCCGGCCTTGGGCATCAAGGCTCTCAGTCGGACTGGAGACCGATCTCGACGGTGACGGTTCTCTGGAGTCCTTCTATCAGCCGCTCTCCGATCAGACCGGCAATCTGGTGGTGCTCTCCGGCAGCGGCGGCGAGAGGGTAGGGAGATGCGTACTACTCGCCCTTCGGTTCCTAGCAATGGCTCCGCGCGGATCTGACGCCGACGTCGGTGGTACAGGCGGGGGTGGAGAACAGTTCGCTGTTGTTCGAGTTTTCGAAGAAGGCCTCGGCACACCAGCTCGTGCCGACCTCAGATACCGCTCCCAATACCGCGCTTGCGGCGGCGTCGCTCCTGGGAGAGGTCCAAGGGAGAGGAGGTGGGGGGGACTGGGAGGTAGGCCCCGCCAGGGGGGCGAAGATTTGTTGGGCTTCCGGCAGCTGGCGCGCGACCGAGCCCAGGAGGATGGAGCCGTCCATGGTGAGGTGGCCGGTGTCGCGGTAGACCAGCTGGTTGTCGAAGTATCCGGAGCACATCTCCTCGTTGCACAGCAGGTCGCTGATGTCGAAGTAGGGGATGTCATTGCGTCGGGCGATGGCCTGGATGACGGTGTTGGCGTTGTCGGTGACGGAGCGGGGGGCGGCGGAGCGGCGGCGGCAGTCGAGGAAGGAGAGCTTGGCCCGCTTGCGCTCGCATTTGAGATCGATGCCGCTGATCCTCGGGACCCGGCCCAGAAGATAGAGCTCCTTGCCCTCAGCCTGGAGCTCGCGCACCGTTCTTTCCAGCTCGGCCTCGATCTCTTCCGGGTAGCGGGACAGGTAACTATCCCAATTGGCAGCGATGATGATTCGGTCGAAGCGCGGGAGGACGTCCCGTGCCGTCGCCATGGAGCGGCGGCAGTTCACCTTGCGGGAGGTGCGGACGAAGCGTTCCGGGCGGTCCAGTAGCGGGGGGCAGCCGCTGTGGGCCAGGTTGCGGAAGGAGAAGCTCAGCTCCTGGGCGATCTCTCCCAGAACACCGACGTAGTGGGCGGCGTTGGAGTCGCCCCAGAGCAGGGTTCGGGGCTCGTCGTTGCCGCCGATGATGCAGCGGTCCGTGCGGGAGAGCTCGTCGGTGACCCGCCAGCGCTGACAGACGAAATCCGCCTTCGCCGGGATTTGCTGGCGGGCGGAGGCCCGGGCCAGCTCCGAACGATATCGTTCGTCGTTCCAATAGGTTCCCAGACCGTCGGTGGCCAGGAGCAGGCCGGCGATGGTCAGGATCGCCGCCGTGGGAACGAGGAAGTACTTCCGGGCGACGGAAAAGAAGGGCGCGGTGTCCTTGCGGAAGGGCAGCTCGATGAATCGATAGGACAGGTAGGAAAGCACCGTGATGGCCAGCAGATTCCAAGCTTGGAGCGACGGGCTCAGGGGGCCGAAGGCATACTTGCTGAACGCCAGCAGCGGCCAGTGCCAGAGATAGATGGAGTAGGAGGCTCTGCCGATGCCCACCATGGTGGGGCGGCTGAGCAACCGGCTCACCAGGGTGGGGGATTCTGTGCCCGAGCCGCCGGGGGTTGATCCAGCGAAGATCACCAGCGCTGCCCCGAGGGTCACCGGCACGGCGTTGAAGCCGGGGAAGCCGGAATTGCCGTCCAGGGCGGCGATGCTCCAGGCGATGAGCAGGACGCCGAGACCGGCGCCGAGCTCCAGGCCGGTCCGGGCGAGGCTGTTGCCCGGCAGGCGTCCTCGGGTCCGGGACGAGACGCCGCCGGCGAAGCGCCGTACCGCGAAATAGCAGAGAGCGCCGGCGATGAGCTGGCCGGCGCGGGTGGGGAGCATGTAGTAGGCGAAGAGGGGATGGGAGATGACCAGCAGCTCTCCCACGACGAAGGAGGCCACCATGAGCACGACGAAGGCGGTGAGCAGGCGAGACAGCCGGTGTCTGGGCAGCCCCGCCAGCAGGAGCAGCGGCCACAGGAAATAGAATTGCTCCTCCACTCCTAGGGACCATAGATGGAGCAGGGGCTCGAGGCTCGCATCGTCGGCGAAGTAGCCGGTGTCCAAGGAGAAGGTGAAGAAGATGTTGGCGGCGAAGAGCTGGGCGCTGATGGCGGATTGGGCAAGGCGCTCCAGATCCGACGGCAGGAGGATCCAATGGCCCAACGCCAGCGTCCCGAGCACGACTCCGGTGAGGGCGGGCAGGATGCGCCGCATCCGGCGGCGGTAGAACTCCAACAACGAGAATCGGCCCGCGGAGATCTGCTCGGCGATGCTGCCGGTGATGAGGAAGGCGGAGATGACGAAGAAGATGTCTACGCCGACGAAGCCCCCCGGCGCCCAGCGGCCATCGAGGTGGAAGAGGACCACCGCCAGCACCGCTACCGCCCGCAGTCCGTCGATGTCGCGCCGGTAGGGCAGGGTGGAGGGGTTCTCCGCGGTACGCCGACGAGGCTCCTCTGTGCGCGGTACGGGGGCCGGTAGCGTCGCGTTGTCCAAGATCTTCTCGGTGGGTCTTCTTTTCGCCTAGGGCCTGGCTCTCGAAGTCCTTGGTCTCGATCCGGGGCTCCGGCGAAGTTGCGTCGTGCCCGCCGGGAAGATCGGTGCAGACGTCGGCAGCCAAGCATCCCGCGGCCTACCGAAGGACGATGAGGTTTGATTCCTGCCCCGAGATTAACATTGAGGGAGTCGCTGAGAGAGCGGCGGTGGGAGCCTCGGAGCGCGTCGTCCACGGATTCCCTTGAGGCCTGGCTCTCAGCGAAGTAATGTTGTTGCCTGAGTCAGAAACGAGACAGACGAATCGAGTGTCGAGCGAGCCTCGGGGTAGGTCGAGAAGGCCAGGTGGGCCAGGGGAAAGCAGGGCCATGGGTAATGAGTAGAGCTGCAGTGCGGAGGGCTCGGGCATCGGCGAGACGCCTGAACCTGGCGGCCTGGATGGTCGTGGTGGTGGTGCTGACGGCCTGTTCCGGCAGCGGTCCTGAGGGGCCTGAGACCCCGGTGCAGAAGGGAGCAGTGGCTCCGCCGGAAAGCCCATCGGAGGAAGGTCTGGAACCGCTGGAGGAAGACTGGCGTCCGGCAGGGAATGAGGAAGAGGCAGAGACGGAAGACGAGGGCGACCTCCAGGGAGACCGGGAGACGGCGTCGGAAGACGGGGATTCACCGACACCCGAGAACCCGGAGGTTCCCGAAGACTCTGGTCCTTCCGAAAACCAGGAGCCTTCCGAAGCCCCGGAAGAGGAGATCGAGGGTACCTTCTGGACCGAGATCGAGTGGGAGATGCCGCTGCACGAGGCTACGGACAAGCTCGAGGAGGCGAAGGCGGAGCAGGCGGAGGCCAAGGCCCGAAAAAAGCAGGCCGAGACCGTGGGGATTCCGGCCGCGAAGCTCGAGGAGATGGAGGCCGAGGAGCAAGGGGAGGACGAGTTCAGTCTGCGGGAGCTCTGCCGGCAGAAGTCGCCGGAGGACGAAACGACACTGGATAAATCCCGCCGGCGGGTGCACGAGACCTTCTGTGGCGCCACTCTATGGCTCGACGGGCTCTTCGGTGGCGTGGCGGACGTCGAGAATGCCCGCGAGGTCTCCGGCCGCATCGAGGTGACCCCCATCTACAGCGAGGCGGAGGGCACCGACGTCGATGTGCGGGTACGGGTGAACTACGACCTGCCGACGCTGGAAAACCGGGTCAACGTCTTCTTCGGCCGTGACGACGAGGAGGAGTTCGTGCAGGACCGGCGGGAGGATTTCCAGCAGCGCTCGTCCCTCTTCGACGTCGATCGGGACGAACAATGGCTGGCGGGCTTTGGCTACCGGCCGCCGGGTCGCTGGAACCAGCGTCTGGATTTTCAAGTCGGGGGCAAGCTGCGCTCGGCGCCGGAGATCTTCGCCCAGGGCCGTTGGCGGCGCAATGTCTTCGTCGGTGAGCGCTCCGTGTGGCGGTTGCGGGAAACCGTCTTCTGGCAGAATCGGGACGGTTTCGGCTCCACCACCCGTGTCGCTCTGGACCACCTGCTGAGCGACAAATTGCTCCTGCGCTGGAGCAACATCGGCACGATTCATCAGGAGAGCGACGGCCTCGAGTGGCGCACCACCGGCCTCCTCTACCGCAATCTCCAGAGCGGTTCGGCCCTGGCCTATGAGTTCTTCATTCGCGGTGCCACGGAGCGCGAGGTGCCGCTGCGGGAGTACGGGCAGCGGGGAGTCTACCGCCGGCCGCTGAAGGACCGTTGGCTCTTCGGCGAGCTCATCGTCGGCTACACCTGGCCGCGGGAACAGTCGGATATCGAGCGCGAGGGATCGATGCTGGTGGGGGTCAGCCTGGAGCTGCACTTCGGCCGCGACCCCTACTGAGGTAGCGATCTTCCCAAGCCGTGGCCCAGGACCACTCTGGTGCCTAACCCTCCATGATCCGTAGCGCTTCGTCGGCGGAGGCCGGCGGGCGGGTCATCAGACTCACCGCCACCGTCGCGAGAGTGCTGGCCACGAAAGCCGGGATGAGCTCGTAGAGCAGGCCGGAGAGGGCCGGGGTCTGCTTCCAGACGATGGTGACGACGGTGCCGGTGATCAGCCCCGCCACCACCCCCGGGAGGGTGGTGCGGCGCCAGAAGAGAGCCAGGATGGAGGTCGGCCCGAGGGCGGCGCCGAGGCCCGCCCAGGCGAAGAGCACCAGCCAGAAGACCAGATCCTGGGCCAGGAAGCCGAGGATCAACGAGAGCAGCACCAGCAGCAGCACGACGCCCCGGCTGAGCAGCACCAGTCGCCGTTGGGGCACCTCCCGGCCCCGCCGCAAAACCTTCTCGTAGACGTCCCGCACCACCGCCGAGGCCGCCACCAGCAGCTGGGAGTCCGCCGTCGACATGATGGCGGCGAAGATGGAAGCGATGACCAGCCCGAAGAGCACCGGGTGCAGGATCTCGCCAGCGAGGAGGGGATAGAGATTCTCAGGATCCGCATCCGGGAGCATCTCCACGGTGGGATACCAGGCGCGGCCCACCAAGCCGATGAAGAGCGCGCCCCAGGCCATGATCACATTCCACACCGTCCCCACCACCGCCGCCCAGCGCAGCTGCTCGGCGTCGTCGATGGACATGTAGCGGGCCAGGATGTGGGGGTTGCCGGGGGAGCCCAGGCCGATGCCCAAGAAGCCCAGGAGAGCACCGGCGGTGAGGGCCATGGGATCGAGGAGGCTGGGGTCCAGCGCTGCCAGCTGCTCCATCACTGTGGTGAAGCCGCCGCGGGCACCGAAGGCCACCGCCGGCACCGCCACCAGAGCGACGATCATGAAGCAGGCCTGGAGGGTGTCCGTCAGGCTCACCGCCAGGAAGCCGCCGAGGATGGTGTAGAGCAGAATGATGCCGGCGGTGATCAACACGCCGGTGGTTTGATCGAGGCCGAAGCTGGCGCTGAAGGCCTTGCCGCCGGCGACGAATTGAGCCGACACGTAGGGCACCATGAAGATCAGGATGATGCCCACCAACAACACCCGCAGTCGGCCGCTACGATCTTCGAAACGGTCGCAGAAAAAGTCCGGCACGGTGACGCAGTCGTGGGTTTCGCTGAAGCGGCGCAGCCGCCGGGCGTAGAAGAGGAAGAGGAAGAGCTCCACCACGATGTAGCCCACCACCGCCCACACCGCCGAGACGCCGCGAGTGTAGGCCATGCCCGTGACCCCCAGCAGCAGCCAGGCGCTGCGCCCGCTGACCACCGCCGAGAGGGCGACGACGAATCGATTCATGCTTCGGCCGCCGATGAAGAAGTGGCTGACGCCGCCGGAGGAGAAGCGGGTGGCGTAGACACCGATGGCCACCACCACCACCAGATAGGCGATGAAGGAGGCGAGGGCCAGGCCGCTGGCGGTGACCATCACAGCTTCCTCCGAGGAGTCGCCGAGGCCAGCAGCACCGCGCCGGCGATGATCGCCAGCGGCAGGACGAAGAGCACCAAGATCACGGGTAGCATGGAGGGTATTCTAGCGGCTGGAAGTCAAGGGGGAGCAGGGGGGTGATGGTGGGCTCGTGCCCCCCGACTCGCGACGAGGCAACCACTGTCGGTAGGGTGGGCGCCAGCCCACCTCCTCGGGAGGCGATTTGCGGGTCAGGACAGGGCGCCCAGGCCGGGTCGGCTTGCTCTGGGGGCTGCTTTGATGGATCATCACGGCACGCGCCCTTCGTTCATCTCCGCAGGTCTTGACCTTCGCGCCACGGCCACGATCCGACCTCTTCAATCCCGATGTCTGCAGCACCCTCCCCCAGCGCCGCCCCGCCCGAACGCCCCGGCAAGGCCATGGAATGGTTCTCCGGCCAGCTCTTCCGCGCTCTGGCGCCGCGCCTGCCGCGGGTGGAGATGCCCCGGCCACCACGGGCGCTGGAGCCGTACGAGCTGCTCACCATCCCCCGCAAGGGGCGCGGTGGGTCCCTCGGCGGCACCTGGTTTCCGGCTGCCAATGCCGGTTCGGGTGAGGTCCGCGGTGCCGTGCTCATGATGCCGCCGTGGATGGAGTGGGGGCGCTCCTACTTCCACCGCCGCGGCCGCATCGTGGCGCTGCGGGAGGCGGGCTACCATGTGCTCACCGCGGATTTCAGCGGCTTTGGTGCCAGCAGTCCGCCCCAAGGCTTCTTTGACCGCGATGTGGCGGACGCTCTCGCGGAGCTGCGTCGGCGGGGAGCGGGGTTGCCCCTGCACTTCTGGGGGGTCAGCTCCGGCGGCCATTGGGCTCACCCGGTGCTCAGCCGCGAGGAGGGCGTTCTCGGCGCCTTCTTCGAGGACGTCTCGCCGCACCTCATCGAGTGGTCGCGGAACACGCAGCCCTTGGGTCTGCCGTTCTACAAGATTTTCCAGCACGTTACCCGCTCGTCCTACCGTTTCATGGACATGCGCCGCCACGCTCCTCATTTGCGGGTTCAGGCGAAGGCCTATGTCAGCGGTGAAGACGACCGCGGCGTGCGCCCCGACGACACCCGAGCCCTCGCCCGTCTCGCCGGCGGCGAATGTCTCATCGTCGAAGGCGCGGACCACCTGGGCTCCATCCGCACCGCCAATCAGCAGATCATCGACCTAGCTTTGGATACCTTCCGCCGGGGGGGCGGCGCCTAGCTCTCGCCGCGCGGCCTCCCAACCCAACAGAGCCTGCTTGCGGATGGTGCCCCAGCGGTAGCCGCCCCAGTCGTAGGTCGTGGATGGGCCCAGGGCTTGGATCACCCGATGGCAGGGGATCAGCAGCGCCACCGGGTTGGCGCCGACGGCGCGGCCGACGGCGCGGGCGGCGCCGGGGCGACCGATGGCTTGGGCGATCTGTCGATAGGATGCGGCGCCGCCGGCGGGGATGCGCAGCAGCGCCCGCCATACCTGCAGCTGGAAGTTGGTGCCCTGGACCAACAGCGGGGTGACCTCGGTGGGGCGGCGCTGCTGGAGATCCAGCAGGCGCCGAGCCCAGCGGTCGGTGGCTGCTTGGTCCGCCTCCAGCGCGGCGTCCGGCCATTGCTCGGCGAGGGCCTTCAGTTCCGGGCCCAGCAGCTCCGAGCCCAGCAACTCCGGCTCCGGTTGGGGCGGCAGCCCGGATTCGCTGTCGGCATCCGGCAGGAACGCCAGCCGGCAGATTCCCCGCTCCGTCGTGGCGAGGAAGATCGGGCCGAAGGGGGTGGCGTGGCAGCCGTAGCGGATCACCAGCCCTTCCCCCCGGCGCTTGTAGTCACCGGGGGTCACCGCTTCGAGGCTGACGAAGTGGTCGTGGAGGCGGCTGGGGCCGGAGAGACCGCTGTCGAGGGCGGCGTCGAGGAGGCTTGCCTGCTGATCCAGCAGCTCCTTGGCGTGCTCGACGGTGAGGTATTGGAGGAATCGCTTGGGGCTGACCCCGGCCCAGCGGCGGAAGAGCCGCTGGAAGTGGAAAGGGCTCAGCCCGACCTCCGCCGCCACCTCCGCCAGCTCCGGCTGGCGCTGGCGGTGCGCTTCGAGGAAGGCAAGGGCCGCTTCGACCCGGCGGTAGTCGTCGCCGGAGGGCGGCGGTGGGTTGGAAGTGGGCGTCATGGGGGCCTCGGGAGCAGAGTGCAGCTGTGTGTTCATGCAGCCAGCCTAGTCGCCGGCACCGGGGCGAGCCACCCGAATCTTGCGCTGCCGCCCCTCGTAGGCCCGGCAGCGGGGTAGCGATAGAGTCACCCTATGAGCGTCTCATCCTACTTCCTGGGGCTCCCGCTGTGGGGGCTCTCGGATTGGCGCGGCAATCTCTACAGTGCCGACGCCCGGCCGGCGGATTTCCTGCGCCAATACGCTCGCGTGTTCAATACCGTGGAGGGCAACACCACCTTCTACAGCGTGCCCACGGCAGAGACGGTGGAGCGCTGGCGCGAGGCGACGCCGGCCAGCTTCCGCTTCTGTTTCAAATTCCCACAGCGGATCACTCACGAGCTGCGCTTGCGCGGTGCCGGTCGCGAGACCACCGAGTTCCTGCGCCGCATGACGCCCCTGGGAGAGCGGCTGGGGCCGTTCATGATCCAGTTCCCGCGGGCCTTGGGACCGTCGGATCTGGATCTTCTAGGAGGTTATCTGGGGAGTCTGCCGGAGGGCTTTCGCTACGCCGTGGAGGTGCGCCACCCGGCGCTCCACCGGTCGCCGGGATCGGCGGCGCTGTCGCGGGTCTTGCGCCGGCTCGGTGCCGAGCGGGTGATCATGGACACCCGAGCTCTGCGCGCCGGGGATCCCGACCACCCGGACGTCGCCGCCGCCCGCCATGCCAAGCCGGATCTGCCGGTGGCGCCGGAGGTCACCGGCCGCCACCCGCTGGTGCGTTGGGTAGGACATCCGTCGGCGGCGGTGAGCGATCCCTGGTTGGAGGATTGGGCGCGAGTCCTCGGGGCGTGGATTCGCGGCGGCTGGCAACCCTACTTCATGGTCCACTGCCCCAACAATCTCCACGCACCGCCCTTCGCCCGCCGCTTCCACCGCATGCTCGCCGGCGATCTCGACGTCGGCTCCCTCGCGCCCTGGCCCGGGGAAACCGCCGAGACCGCCGACGGCCAGCTCAGCTTGCTGGGACCGTTCTGAGACCTGATCCGAGTACCCGGCGGGGGATCTTTGGCGAGCCATCAAAAGGTCTGGAGCGCGCCCAGATCCTGCTCGATCATCGGCACCGGGCTGTAGACGAAGCGGTCGCCGTCCACGTTGCGTCCCCACAGAATGCCCTCCAGCTGCACCGTGGTTGCGTCCAGGCGGCTGAACACCGGGGAGCCGCTGTCGCCCCCAAAAACTCCCGCGTCGACCCAGTTCTGGCACAGCAGGGTGATGGAGCTTCCGTCGATGTTGACGTTGGCGCAGGTGGTGGAGAGGGGCCCCTCGGTCCAGCCGGTGGTCCGCCCCACTTTGTGCAGGGTAGCCCCCAGCACCGAGGCGGTGGAGGCGTCCGAGACGATGGTGAAAGTGGGCTGGAGGTCGTCGATGGTGGTGGAACCGGAGGAAGGATCACTAAAGGTGGTGCGGACGATGAGGCCGAGCTGGGCGGCGACCCAATCCTTGTAGCGGGCGAAGGCGGCGTCGCTATAGCGGCAGACCCGGCCGGCGGGGCAGGGGTCGTTGATGAAGAACTCCGGATCGACGATCTCCAGCGCGAAGAGCTCAGGGCTCACCAGGTCCGTCGGCTGGTACAGCTCGGTGTCCTGGACGCCGCCGATGTCGTTGGTGCAGTGGGAGTTGAGGATGAATCCGAAGATGCCGTCGCGCTGAGCGTTGAAGCCCAGAGTGCAGGGGAAGTCGAGGGTGCTCACCTGGATTCCTCCCGCCGGGCTGGGGAAATAATCTTCCAGCTCCTGCGCTTGCACCACCGGGGACACGACGCGCACCTCGACGATGCCGTCGAGGCCGCGGCTGCTCAGCTCCGCGCTGATCCGTGCCGCCGCGAGGCCGGAGCCGACTCCCACCACGACCCGGTTGCGGCTTTCGTCGAGGTCGCTGAACACGACTCCCGGCAGCCCTTGGAGCTCCGCCAGCACTCGATCCGCCGCGTCCTGTAGTTGAGCGAAGGAGTAGTCCGCCGCCAGAGCGCGGTAGCTCAGGCCTGCCAGCAGCGGTGAGGCCGCCGCCGAATCCTGCAGGTAGATCTGGAGGCTACCGTCGGCGCCGTAGAAATGGCCACCGTAGCCCGGCACGGTGGCGGCGAGGTCCAGGGTCTGATCGTCGAGGGTCCAGATGGTGGGCGTAGCGGCGGTGGCCGGACCGGCTTGGGCTAACGGCGCCAGCCAAAGTTCGGCGGCGAGGAGGAGGGCGGCGGCCATCAGAGTCCGGACGACTCTGGAACTCGTGAGGTGGGCACAGCAATCCAGGGGGAGGGTCGAGAACATGACGAGGTCTCCTGTAACGAAAGACAGAAAAAAATCCTGAGCATCGTGCTGAGTGCCCAGGCCGGGCTGTCTTGGCCCGGCCTGGACCCGCTGCGACAACTCCAGGAGTCACACAATTCCCCGCACTTTAGCAGAGGTCGATATCTGCCAATGGATATATTGAAAAATTCATTGTCGCGTAACATCGCGGCTTCCGCCGACCCTTGAGGGTTGGGTATCGACGACGGCGGAGCTTTGGAGTTCCTTCCTGCGACGGCGGGAGGAATTACAAGCGAGAGGGCGGAAATCCGGGGTTTTGCGGGCTTTTCGCCCTCATTTCGCTTGTTTCGGTGGCCGCTGACAGCTGGAACGGGGTTTGCTCTTTGAATAGCCAGGGAAGAACGAAGATTTCAATGGTCACGAATCTGCTCTGACCACTTTCGAGGAGACCCGAATGAGAACTGAATCAGTCATGAACGTCGGTCCAGTCGCGGACGTCGCGGATTGGATTCCGCTGGCGGCCCGTATCGGTTATGCGGCCAAGGGAGTGGTCTACACTCTCATCGGCCTCTTCGCTGCCCGGGCGGCAGTGGGGATTGGAGGAGGGGTGGAGAGCTCGGAGGGAGTTTTGGTGACTATCCTGCACCAGCCCTTTGGACGGATCCTCCTCGCGGTGATGGCCCTCGGTCTCGCCTGCTACGCCTTCTGGCGCTTCGTCCAGGCGATCAAGAATCCGGAAGGCAGCGGCGACGGCGACCTCCAGGAATGGTTCCAGCGTGCCTACGCTCTGGGCAGCGGTCTCCTGCACACTTCCTTGGTGCTGGGTGCAGTGGGCTTGGTCGTCGGCTCCGGCGGTCCCGGCGGCAGCTCGACCGAAAGCAAAACCGCCGAGCTCATGAGTCAACCCTTCGGGCGCTGGTTGGTGGGCGGCGTGGGCTTGGTGGTCCTGACCATCGCAATACGCCAGTTCTACCGCGCTTACAAGGCCAGCTTCCGCAAGAAGATGCGATTGCACGAGATGTCCGCCAAGGCGCGCACCTGGTTCGAGCGCACCGCCCGCTGGGCTCTCACCGCCCGGGGATTGGTCTTCAGCGTCATCGGTGGGCTGTTGGTGATGGCTGCGCTAAAGGTGGATCCTTCCCAGGCCGCTGGCTTCAAGGAGGCCATGCGCACCCTGGAGTCCGCCGCGTACGGCGTCTATCTCTTCGGCTTCACCGCTTTTGGGCTGCTCTTCTACGGTCTGTTCCAATTCGCCAAGGCCAAATACCGCACGATTCAGGCCTGAGCTCCGCGGTCTGGTCAGGAGACGCTGACCGTGCCCTGCAGGTACAGCACCGCCGCCCCTCCAAGCGTGACCCGATCCCCCTCGTGGCGGCAGCGCACCGTGCCCCCGCGGCGGGAGATCTGCCGGGCCGTCAGCTCCTTGCGGTTCAGTTCCTTCGCCCAATAGGGAGTCAGCACGCAGTGGGCGGAGCCGGTGACCGGATCCTCCGGTACTCCTGCCCGGGGAGCGAAGAAGCGGGAGACGAAATCGGCGTCGCCATCCGCTGAAGCCGCGAGGGGTGAGCCGCCGCCGCGGGCGGTGACGATGACCCCGCGGCATTCCACTTTCGCCAGCGCGGCCAGATCCGGCTGCATCGCCGCCACCGCTTCGGGGCTTTCCAGCACCACCAAGAGATCCTCCGCCGAGCCCAGCACCGTTTGCACTGGCGCCCCCAACGCTTCCACCAAGCCCGAGGGAGGGCTCTGGACTGTGGGGGGACGAGCGGGGAAGTCCATCTCCAGCAGGCTCTCCATCCTCCGCACTCTCAGCTCGCCGCTCTGGCGGGTGGCAAAACGCACCACATCCTCCCCATAGTCCAGTAGAGAGAAGAGCACGTAAGCGCTGGCCAGGGTGGCGTGACCGCAGAGCGCCACCTCGACGGTGGGGGTGAACCAGCGCAGCTCGAAGATCTCCCCCCGGGGCACGAAGAAGGCGGTCTCGGAGAGATTGTTCTCCGCCGCGATGGCCTGGAGCAGCTCGTCGCCGAGCCACTCGTCCAGCGGGCAGACGGCGGCGGGGTTGCCGGAAAAGAGGCGGTCGGTGAAGGCGTCGACCTGGTAGAGGGGGAGTTCCATGCTGAGTCTCCGAGGGGTTGGCTGGGAAACGGGGGCGTAGCGGCTGCCGCGATTCTACCGCGTCGGCCTTCGGTGGTCGTAGCGCTTCGGACCGACTGCTCTTCTAGGATTCGCCGGGTTTCTATACTCTTGGCCCATGGCTCCAGCTCAGACGCAAGGACCGCCGACAGAACCCCGGGCGGTGATCCTCGGTGGAGGTACCGCCGGTTTCATGGCGGCGGCGCACCTCAGCCATCATCTTCCGCGGTGGCGGCTGCTCCACGTCTTCGACTCCGGCTTGCCGTCCCTGGGAGTGGGGGAGGGCACCTTGCCGAGCTTCCCTCCCTGGCTGCGCTCGATGGCCGGGGTGGAGATGCCGGCGCTGGCGGAGCTCTGCGACGCGACCTACAAACTGGGGGTGCGCTTCGAGGGCTGGGGTCGGCACCGCGAGGTCTTCTTCCACAACTTCGGCGCCGGCAGCTATGCGTTGCATCTGACGGCGGAGCGGCTGCCGGCACTGCTGGCGCGGCACATCCGCGCTACCCGGCTGGACGATCGGGTGACGGCGCTCTCCAGCGACGGGCGCCGGGTGCGGCTGGAGCTGGCCTCCGGCGGCGCGCTGGAAGCGGACTTCGTCTTCGATGCCCGGGGCTTTCCCTGGGCCGAGCTCGACGATCAGCACCGACTCCCCGGCATCCCCACCGACGCCGCCCTGCTGCGCCGGGGTCCGGTGAGTGGCCTCACCGGCGGCACCCGGGCGGTGGCGCGGCCCCACGGCTGGATCTTCGTCATCCCCCTGGCCCACCGCACCTCCTACGGCTACATCCACTGCCGCGAGCTTTCCTCGCGGGAAGAGGTGGCGGCGGATTTCGATCACTTCCTCAGCGAGGAAGGGCTGACCACCGAGGGCGAAGAGCGCCTCCTTCCCTTCCCCAACTTCCGCCGCCGCAGCCTCTTCGACGGCGCCCTCTTCCGTCTGGGCAATGCCGCCGCCTTCCTCGAGCCCCTGGAAGCCACCGCCATCGGCTTGATCCTGCACCAGCTGCAGGTGGCGGGCCACTGGCTGCGGGACGAGCTGGTGGGAGTGGGGGGAGAGGCGAAGTGGTCGGCGGAAGTGCTGGCGGAAGTGAACCGAGAGCTGACGGAGACGGTGGACGCCGTGGGCCTCTTCGTCGTCTGGCACTACCGCGCCGGATCGGTCTACGACACCCCCTTCTGGTCCCATGCCCGCGCCGAGGCGGCAGACGCTCTGGCGAAGGCCGAGGGCACCCCGGTGGGGCATCGCTTCCAGACCCTGCTCCGCGCCGCCGCAAGGCTCTCCCGGTCGGCGGTAGAGAAGATCCGCGATCCTGAGACCTACCGTCAATCCATCCTCCCGCACCTCGAATCGGTACCGGACGGTGACCGCGGCTTCGGCGGCTTCGACGCTGCGAGCTTCGCTCAGGTGGGTTATGGGCTGGGGCTGTTGGACGAGGGCGAATAGGTCCGCAGCAGCCGCGCCAGGGCCTCTGCGTGGGGTGGATCCACCATGTCGCCGTGACTGCCGGCGACCCAGACCACCTCGACCTGCGCGGCGATGTCGCCCCACCCCAGATCCTCGGGAACGTCGTAGAGATCTCGGTCCTGCTCCGGGCGAAGCAGCAGGAGAGGGCCGGCGTAGGGCGGTTGGAGGGTCTCCTCGGGCCGCCAGGAGCGCTGGGCGGTGCGGCTGGCGTGGGTCACCGCCAGGTAGCGGCGGGCCTCCGCCAAGCCGAAGTCCGCCGGTAGCAGGCCGCGGTGGCGGACCAGATCGATGAGCCAGCGGAGCGCTTCGTCCTCGTCGCTGCTGTTGGCGATCTGCCGCTGCCACTGCTCCCGTTCTTCGGCGCCGATCTCCAGCCCCGGGAAGAGCTCCTCCGGCGAGGCTGCCCAGCGCTGTTCCCGAGGCGCCGGCAGGGGATAGCGGGGGCCCATGTCGAGCACCGAGAGCAGCGCCACCTCCTCTCCGGCGGTCTGCAGGTGCCGGGCCAGCTCGAAGGCCACCAGTCCGCCGAAAGACCAGCCGGCGAGGCGGTAGGGGCCGGGAATCTCTTCGGTCCGGATCGCCGCGGCATAGAGCTCGGCGAGGCGGCCGACGGAGCTCACCGGCTCTTCGCCGGCCTCCAGCCCCGGCGCCTGGACGCCGTAGACCGGCGCGTCGAGATGCTGGGCGAGGGGCACGTAGGGCAGGGCCGAGCCGCCGCCGGGGTGAACCCACAGCCACGGCGCCCCACTGCGGTGCCGATGGGAAGGGGGACGCAGGGTGACCAGGCGAGAGCGCGGCTCCGGTGCCGAAGCTCCGGAGGCCCCTCGGCGGCGGACGGCAGCGGCGAGGGAGGCGGGGGTGAGTCCACCGTAGAGATCCGCCAGGGCCAAGTCCACGCCGAAGCGGTCCCGGACCTCACCCACCAGCCGCACCGCCAGGATCGAGTGTCCGCCGAGGGCGAAAAAGTCGTCGTTCATGGTCACCGACGGCAGCCGTAGCAGCTCCTGCCAGAGGTGTAGCAGCTCCAGCTCCAGCCGATCTCGGGGATCTCTGCCGACGGCCGGCTCTTGGTCGGGTTCCCGTGCTGGACCTCGGGCTGGCGGCTCGACGAGGAGAGAAGATTCTTGCTCCAGCTGACGCGACTCTCCCGGGCTCAGCAGGGGTAGCTCCGCCAGTGCCGTGGCGGGCCGCTCCAGTCCCGCCGCCAACAGGCGCTCCAGCTGCCGGGCGAGGCGCTCGGCGGTGGCGGCATCGTAGAGCTCGGCGCGGTATTCCAGCACCAGTTGCATGGCGCCCTCTTCCCCCTCCGGCGTCCACAGCCAGGAGAGATCGAAACGCGCCGCCGCCGGCTCCGGCGGCAGCGGCTTCCACTCCAGGCCGGGGAGCTGGAGCGCCTCGGTGGGGGCGTCCTGGGGCGCCAGCATGATCTGGAAGAGGGGAGTGCGGTGGGCCTCCCGACGCGGGGCGAGGGCCTGCACCAGGCGGTCGAAGGGCACCGCTGCAGCGTCCAGGGCTTCGAGGGTGGCCTCGCGAGTCTTCCGCACCAGGTCGCCGAAGCTCGGAGCGGCGGCGCTGGGCTGGGGTTCCAGATTCACCGTCAGCACCAGGACGTTGACGAAGACTCCCACCAGCTCCTCCAGCTCCGGCGCCGAGCGTCCGGCGTGGGGCGTGGCAAGGACCGGCCGGGGGCTGCCGGTGAGACGATGGATCAATGCGAGGAAAGCCGCCGACAAGACCATGAAGGGAGTCGCCCCGTGCTCCCGAGCCAGCCGCCGCAGACCGCCGGTGATGGCCGGCGTCAGCTCTCCGGCGCGCCTTCCCGCCCGGGAGCTATGGATGACGGAGCGCTGCCGGTCCCCGGGGATCTCCGGCGTCTGCTTCGGCAGGGTGCGTCGCAGCCGCCGGACGGTCTCGTCGAGCTGGGACGCCGAGCCTTTGGAGCCCTCGAGGACCGCCTGCCGTTGCCACAGGGCGTAGTCGACGTAGCTCACGGGTGTCGTCGGTAGAAGAGGTGTTGGCGGCAGGAGAGAGGGACCTCCGGCGTCGCCCCGCTCCAACGCCCGCCGGTAGGCGGTGATCAGATCCCGCGCCAGGATGCCCAGGGCCCAGCCGTCGGCGGCGGCGTGATGCAGGGTGAGGAGCAGCCGGGCGCGGCTGCCGGCGCCGGGGAGCAAGAGCAACAGAACCCGCCACGGCATGTCTTCTTCCAAATCGAAGGGCCTCGCCGCCTCGCGGCGCTGGAGCTCCAGCGCTTCCGCCTCGGCGTCCACCAGCTGCCGCAGGTCGATGCAGGGCGCCGGTACCGGCGCCGCAGGATCCACCCGCTGATAGGGAAGACTGGAGGCCTGGGCCGGCAAGGTCGTGCGCAGCACCGCCTGGCGCTGGGCGACGGAGGTGAGGGCGAGGCTTAGAGCTCGAAAGTCGAGCTCCCCCCGCAGCTCGAGGGCGAAGGGCATGTTGTAGGCGGGGGAGTGGGGCTCCAGCCGCTGAAGGAACCACAGGCGCTCCTGGGCCGGCGCCAGCGGCGGCTGCTCGGGAATGGGTATCGAACCCAGGGCCGGCAGTTGGGAGTCCCGGGGCCTCAGCTCCCTCCGCAGCTCCTCCAGGCGCCGGGCGAAGGCATCCAGCCGGGGTGCTTCGAAGATCAGGCGCAGGGGGAAGGAAACGCCCAACGAGCTCCGCAGCCGTGCCTGCAGCCGCGCCGCCAGCAGCGAGTGGCCACCGAGGTCGAAGAAGTGCAGGTGGGGGTGGGGAGGTCGATCGAGATCGAGGATCTCGCCCCAGGCCGCCGCCACCAGCTCCTCGGTGGCGGTGAGGGGACGGGTGGGAGCTACCAGTCCTTCCAAAGCATCGGATCCGCCTTCCAAGGACGGGAGCGCCCGCCGATCTACCTTGCCGCTGGCGGTGCGCGGCAGCCGCGGGAGGATCGACCAGAGGGTGGGTACCAGCGCCGGGGGGAGCCGCTGGGCGACCCAGCGCCGCAGCTCCGAGCCCGTCTCCTGGGCAGTCGGCTGCAGCTCGACAAAGGCCACCAGCTCCCGGTCGGCGCCGAAGTCATGGTCACCGCGGGCAGCCCGGGCTTCCACGGCGGCGAGGGCTACCGCCGGATGCCGGGCTAGCGCCGCCTCCACCTCCGCCGGCTCCACCCGGCGGCCACGGATCTTCACCTGACGATCCCCCCGGCCCACGAAGACGACGGTGCCATCGGGGCGGTATCGGCCCAGGTCGCCGGTGCGGTAGAGCCCTTCTTCTCCAGCGGGGAACCAGCTCTCCGTCTCTCCCAAGTAGCCGCGGGCCAGGAAGCGGGAGCGCACCACGATCTCGCCCCGCTCTCCCACACCGGCACCACTGCCGTGGCGGTCCAGCACCAGCAGCTGCACGCCATCGATGCCCCGCCCCAGGGGGCTGCCGTCGGATCCCTGAAGATCCTCCGGCAGCCGGTGGAGCTCGTGCCAGGCGATGCCCTGGGGAGTCTCGGTGGTGCCGTAGAAGCCCACCAGCCGAGCCTTTGGAGCCAGACGGCGGAAGGCGAGGGCGGTGGTCACCGGCAGACGGTCGGCGGCGAAGCAGACTAGACGCAGCTGGGGAAGATGATCCTTCTCCGCCGCTGCCGTCACCAGCAGCTCCGCCGTCGCCGGCGTCAGGTGCAGAACCGTGACCCCGGCCCGCTGAAGGCCTTGGAGGAGCTCGGCTCCATCCAGAGGGCCGCCATTCCCCGAGGCGTCTTCGCTCGACGGCGGTATCCACAGCGAGCCGCCGGCGGTGAGGGGCGCGAAGAGATCCCGCAGCACCGGATCGTGACCGACGCCGGAGAGCAGGGTCCAGCGGTCCTCGGCGCCGAGGGCGAAGGTCTGCCGCTGCCAGGCGAGAAAGTGAGCCAGTGGCTCGGGGCCGGAGACCACGCCCCGGGGTTCGCCGGTGGAGCCGGAGGTGAAGAGGATGTGGGCTTCCCGCTCCCGGGTGCTGGGAGCCGGCGGGGCATTCCCGTGGCCCTCGACGGCCTCCTCCTCGACCCGGGAAGGCCAGGGGCCGTCTTCCGGGTCTCCCAGGGGCAGCAAGATCTCGGGCAGCGCCGGGCCTTCCCGGCTCGCCTCCTCCAAGGCCTGGGCCGTGCCGCCGCCGGTGAGGTCGAGGAGCGCCGCCGGCCGGGCCTGGTCGAGGCAGCGGAGCAGCCGTGGAAGGGGCTCCCCGGCGTCCAACAACACCGTCGCGGCGCCGCATTGCCAGACTCCCAGTACCGCCGGAGCCAGGCCGCGGGAGCGCCGTCCCAGGATCCCCACTCGTGCCCCCGCCGTGAGCCCGGCGGTGCGCAGAGCCGCGGCCAGGGAGCGAGCGGCCGCCATCACCTCGGCGTAGGGCAGGGTGCGGCCGGCAGCGTCGACCAAGGCCGAACCGCGAGGATTCGCCAGCGCTACGGCGGCGACGGATTCTTCCACCGTCTTGTCCCTTGGCGTCCAGGCCTGGGAGGCCGCCTCCGGCCGCGGCAGGGGAGCTTGGGGATCCGGCAGACCGTCTCCCGACACCGCGAGGCGGAAGTGGGAGAGAGGGGTCTCCGGCGCCGCCACGCTCTGCTCCAACAGGCTTTCCAGCTGCGCCACCACCACCTCCATGCGCCGGGGGTGGAAGAGGGCTCGGTTGTAGACTAGGTCCAGGCGGATTCCGCCGTCGGGAGCGTCGGCGGCCGGGGCGCGGACGTAGAGAGTCCAGTCGAGCTTCGCTCCCGGCTCCGCCGGACGCAGCTCGCGCACTTCCAGGTCGCCCAGACCGAGGCCGCCGGTTGGGGCGCCGGCGGGAGCCTCCAGATGCTGAACATTGAGCAGCACCGAGAAGAGGGGCGGTCGGTCCGGGTCCCGGTCCGGTGCCAGCTCCTCGAGAAGGGCCTCGAAGGGAGCGGCGCTGTGGCTCAGAGCTTCCGTAGTGGTCTCCTGCGCGCCCTGCAGGAAGCGCTCGAAGGAGGGATCGACGGAGGCGTCCAGACGCAGCGCCAGCATGTTGACGAAGCAGCCCAGGGTTGCCTGCACCTCCGGCCGGTTTCGCCCGGCGACGGGGGAGCCGATGATCAGGTCTTCGGGCCCGGCGAGGCGGTGCACTAGCGTTCCCAAGATCGCCAACAGCCAGGAGAAGAGGGTGGTGTGACGTTCCCGGGCGGCTTCCTCGAGACGGCGGCAGAGGGCCGCATCGAGGGTTCGGCTGGCGCGCCCGCCACGATAGTCACCGCCCCGTCGCTCGCCGTCCGCCGGCAGGTTCACCGGCGGCGGCGCTGACTGCAGCTTCTGGCGCCAATAGTCCAGGTCCCGCTGCCGCTCCCGAGCGCCGCCGCCGGCGGCCTCCCAGCGGGCGTAGTCGGCGTATTGCAGCGCCGGTGGTAGCTCCGCGGCGAGCTTCGCCACCGCCGGCGGGTCGAGCTGCGGACGATAGAGCTCCGCTAGCTCCCGCAACAGCAGATTCAGCGACCAGCCGTCCATCACCGCGTGGTGGAAGTCGAGGAGGAGAGCATGGCGGGAGCGCTCCAACCGCAGCAGGAGGGCCCGGAAGAGGGGGCCGTGGTGGAGGTCGAAGGGAAGCTGGGAGAA
Source organism: Acidobacteriota bacterium (assembly GCA_034211275.1). Classification (NCBI taxonomy): domain Bacteria; kingdom Pseudomonadati; phylum Acidobacteriota; species Acidobacteriota bacterium. Next base: position 4,330 of record JAXHTF010000077.1, on the reverse strand, counting down.
GGCTTCGATCAGTCGCTCCAACCGATTCCGCCTCGCCGCTTCCGGCAGACCTCCGAGATCGACCGTCGCTGGAGAATCCGCTGCCGGCGGTGCCACTCGCTGCACCGGTCCCCCCTCCTCCTTCCCGGCGGGCACCGGCAGGGAGGTGCGCAGGGCTCCATGGCGCCGTCTCAGGGCGGTCAGCGCCGCCGCCAGCAGGCTGGGCTGTAAGGGCCCCCGCAGCTCCAGGGCCAAGGGGATGTGGTAGCTGCTGGAGCCGGGCTGCAATTGCTCCAGGAACCACAGTCGGCGTTGGGCGGCGGTGGCGGGGAAGGTGCCGCCCCGGTGGGTGGCGGGATCAGGTTGGAGGCTCTTCGGCACCGTCTCTGCGATCGCCTCCTCGGTCGCTGGATCGGAAGCCGCCGCCGCGATGCGTCCGGCCAGCAACTCCAGGGTCGGAGCCTCGAAGACCGCCGCCACCGGCAGCTCGACTCCCAGCTCGCGCTGGACGGCCGCGACGATCCTCGTGGCCAACAAGGAATGCCCGCCGAGGTCGAAGAAGTCCTGGTGGCGGCCCACGGCGGGCAGCCGCAGCACGTGCCTCCAGATTTCCGCCAGGCGCTCCTCGGTAGAACCCCGGGGGGCAACCTGCTCTCCACCGCTCTCTTCCTCCCACGGATCCGGCAGCGCTCGGACGTCGAGCTTGCCCTGAGAGGTGAGGGGCAGGGTGTCGAGCTCGACGAAGACCGCCGGCAGCATGTAGGGCGGCAGGTGCCGGGCGAGCCACTGGCGCAGCTCCTGGCTCGCTTCGAGCTCTTCCGAGCTCGTCTCCGGCACGAAGTACGCCGCCAGCACCAGGTCGTCAGCGCTGCGCTGTCGAGCCAGCACCACCGCCTGGCTCACCGCAGGATGGCGAGCGAGCACCGCCGCCACCTCTCCCGGCTCCACCCGGAAGCCCCGCAGCTGCACCTGGGCGTCGCCGCGGCCGCGGTAGAGCAGGCTGCCGTCGGAGGCCCTTAGGGCCAGGTCGCCGCTGCGGTAGAGGCGGGCGCCGGGGCGGCGGGAGAAGGGATCGGGGACGAAGCGCCGGGCGGTGAGGGCCGGCCGGCGGTGATAGCCCCGGGCCAGCCCCGCGTCGGCGTGGGCACCGCCGACGGCGAGCTCGCCCACCGCCCCCAGGGGCACCGGCCGCAGCCGGGAGTCCAGCAGGTACACCGCCAGGTCGTCCAGGGGCCGGCCGATGGCGGTGGTGCCCTCGGCGATCTCCATCACCTCGTCCTCCGGAGGTCCTTGCTGGTGGTAGGTGACGTGCACGGTGGTCTCGGTGATGCCGTACATATTGACCAACCGGGGCGGCTCCGAACCTTCCTCCGGAAAGACCCGGAAGAAGGCCTCGACGGTTTCCCGGGGCAAGGCCTCGCCGCCGCAGACCACGGAGCGCAGGGTGGTCGGGGGCCGCTCTTGGAATTCGCGGTCGGCGAGGAGCATGCGCAGCGCCGAAGGGGTCTGGCTGAGCACGGTGATTCCTCCGTCCCGCAGCAGGCGGGCGAAGGCCTGGGGATCGCGGGAGGTTTCGTAGGGCACCACCACCAGCCGGCTGCCGTGGGCCAGGGCACCCCACAGCTCCCAGACGGAGAAGTCGAAGGCGTGGGAGTGGAAGAGGGTCCATACGTCGTCGCACCGGACTTCGAAGTGCCGGCCTGCAGCGTCGAAGAGTCGAGCGGCGGCGCGGTGGGAGACGACCACCGCCTTGGGCCGGCCGGTGGAGCCGGAGGTGTAGATCAGGTATGCCGGGGCTTCGGGATGATGGCCGAAGCCGAGCGCCTCGGCGGAGCCTGCTTGGAGATCGTCGAGGATCAACCGTCGGCGCTCCTCCGGAGTTTCCGGATCGAGGGGTACGTAGGGCCTGCCGGCGGCGGCGGCGGCGAGGATGGCGGCGACCAGGCCGAGGCTCCGGGGCTGATCGACGATTACCGGCCCGGGGGGCGCTGCTGCGAGGCTCCGCGCCTGGTCGAGGGCCCGGCGGTACAGCTCGCCGTAGCTCCAGGTCTCTTCCCGGAAGCTGATGGCGGGGGCGTCGGGGTGGCGCAAGGCATGGTCCTCGAAGCGCTGCCAGAGGGAGCGGTGGCGATAGCCTTTCTCTTCTGCTCGAGTCTCCACGGTGAGCTGGTGGCGTTCCGCCGGCGACAGCAGATCGAGAGCGGCGAGGGGCTGGGTGGGTTCGGCCAGGGCGTCGGCGGCGAGGCGCAGCAGGTGGCCCTGGAGGCGCTCCACGGCGTCGGCGCTCCAGCGCGCCCGGGCGTGCTCCCACTCGCCCCGGTAGCCGCCACCGGACTCCTTGCCCAGGGTCAGCAGCAGCTCCAGCTTCACCGCGCCGGTGGCCACCGGCAGGACCCGGCAGCTGAGCCCCGGCAGCTCGAGCTCCGGTAGCTCGATGCCCTGGAGGGAGAGCGCCGCCTGGAAGATCGGCGGCCGACCCTGGCGCCGGGGGGCGATCTCTTCCACCAGCCGCTCGAAGGGCACCTCCTGGTGGTCGAAGGCCTCCAGCGCTGCCTCTCGGGTGCGGGCGAAGAAGTCGGCGAAGGAGCTCTCCGGCGTCGGCTGCAGCCGCATCGCCAGCATGTTGACGAAGCAACCCACGGTTTCCGCCACCCCCGGGGCCTGGCGCCCCGCCACCGGCGTGCCGAGGGCGAAATCCCTCTGCCCGGTCCAGCGGTGGAGCACGGCGCCGAGGGTGGTCAGCAGGACCAGGAAGGGGGTGCCGTGGTGGCGGGCGGCGAAGCGCTCCAGGTCGCCGGCGAGGCCTGGTGGCAGGGCCGCCGGACGGGTGCCGCCGGCCGCTGCTTCCTGCTCCCGGGAGGTGGCTGCCCGCGCCGGCAGGTCGAGCTCGGGAGCTCCTTCGAGGGCCCTCCGGCGCTGGGCGAGGGACTCGTCCAAGGCTCCCGCCGCCGCCTGCTGCCGCTGCCAGACGGCGAAGTCCGCATAGTCCACCGGCGGAGCGGGCAGCTCGCCGCCGCCACCTCCGTAGAAGGCTCCCAGCTCCCGCACCAGGATGGCCATGGACCAGGCGTCGGTGGCGATGTGGTGTAGGCAGAGCACCAGCCGATGGCGGTGGGCTCCCCGCCGCAGCAGCACCCCCCGCAGCGGACGGCCGGTGCTCAAATCGAAGGGTAGGGTGGCGACGGCCTGCTGGAGGATCTCTCCTTGGGCCGCGGCCGATTTTTCGGGCAGGCCCCGGAGGTCGACCACCGGGAGCAGCGCCGCCGCCGGGGGCACCGGGGCGACCACCTGCCGCGGCTCTCCCTCCTGCTCCAGGATGCGGCTGCGCAGGGCGCCGTGGCGTGCCGTTACCGCCGCCAGGGCACCGGCGAGCCTTGCCGGGGAGAGCTCGCCCTCGAGATCCAGAGCGATGGGAATGTGGTAGCGGGCGGTCCCGGGCTCCAGGCGCTCCAGGAACCACAGCCGCCGCTGGGCGAAGGAGAGGGGGGCGGGCTCGCCGTGCTTTCCCGGCTCGCGTCGGGGAATTGCCGGGGCGGTCTTCTTCCCGGTGCCCTCGCCTTGCTGCTCCTGGCGCCGGCGGAGCAGCTCCCGGCGTTTGGCGTCGAGGTCCAGGAGCCCCATCAGCGAGGCACCTCTTCCTCCAGCTCAGCAGCCACCTCGTCGTCGGAGAGGCTGAGGATCTCCAGCAGCGCTTCGGCGTCGGTCTCTACCGCCTCGCCACGCTCCCGGCGCAGAGCCCGGGCGAGGCCGGCAACGGTAGGTTGTTCGAAGAGCTGGCGGATGGGCAGCTCCACCTCGAAGGTCTCGCGCACCCAGGTCAGCACCTGCAGAGCCAGCAGCGAATGGCCGCCGAGATCGAAGAAGGAGTCGTCCCGGCCCACTCGGGGGACCTGCAGCGCTTCTGCCCAGGCCTGGGCCAGCACCTGCTCCAGGGCGCCCTGGGGTGGCAGATGGCTTGAAGAGGGAGCGGAGGCTTGCTCTTCTTCCTCCCACGGATCCGGCAGCGCCCGGACATCGAGCTTGCCCTGGGAAGTGAGGGGCAGGGCGTCGAGCTGGACGAAGACCGCCGGCAGCATGTAGGGCGGCAGGTGCCGGGCGAGCCACTGGCGCAGCTCCTGCCTCGCTTCGAGCTCTTCCGAGCTTCTCTCCGGCACGAAATACGCGGTCAGCACCAGGTCGCCAGCCAGGCCGTCAGCGCTGCGCTGTCGAGCCAGCACCACCGCCTGGCTTACCGCAGGATGGCGAGCGAGCACCGCCGCCACCTCTCCCGGCTCCACCCGGAAGCCCCGCAGCTGCACCTGGGCGTCGCCGCGGCCGCGGTAGAGCAGGCTGCCGTCGGAGGCCCTTAGGG